>NZ_JUMS01000021.1:0-53295 GCF_001059415.1 Enterobacter sp. 940_PEND | reverse complement strand
CCCCAGGCGCCTGACCATACTGACGCTTAAAGCTGCGGTTGAAGGACTGCTGGGAGTCGAAGCCCAGCGCGATCGCCACGTTCAGAATAGGCTCATCGCTGCGGGTTAAGCGCTCAACCGATTTTTGCAGCTTTTGCGCGCGAATATACCCGGCGAGGGGATAGCCCGTATGCTCTTTGAAGAGGCGCTGGAGGTGCCATTTTGAGTAGCCGGACCGCCTGGCGACGGACTCAATGTCCAGACGGCTATCCAGGTTGTTGTCGATCCAGTCGAGTAAATCATGCATAAATGCGCCAGTGTTCATCTGGTTACTCCCACGCTGCCTGTCAAAAAGTATCTTTGTCTGTTGCATTAAAAGGTGGCGCGTTTTTGTATTAATTGCAAGTTTTATTGTTGCATTTAAATCCCTGACCGAAACGGGTCTTTTCACATCCGCTCAAATAGCACATAAAGTGCAACAATTATTCTTGCACTTAGTTAAGCGCCTTCCTACAATCGCCGCGATAGTGTATTCGCAACTGTTACAGTTTTGTGGCGATGAACGACACAAATGGCCTTGAGATAGCCACCGGACAAAGGAAGTGGCGCAGTGCCTCCTGCTGCGTCTTGCCCGGCGGCGACAATTACCGGAATAAAAATAATGAGCCTGCAAAAAACCTGGGGTAACTTTCATCTGAACGCGCTGGGGGCCATGTTGCTCTCCGTGCTGCTCGTCGGATGCGACAACAGCGTCGCGCAAAACGCCGCGCCGCCTGCGCCCGCCGTCAGCGCTGCTGACGTGGTGGTGAAATCCATTAGCCAGTGGGATAGCTTTAACGGCCGGATTGAAGCGGTGGAGAGCGTTCAGCTCCGTCCGCGCGTTTCCGGCTACATTGATAAAGTGAATTACACCGACGGCCAGGAAGTGAAGAAGGGCGAGGTGCTGTTCACGATTGATGACCGAACCTATCGCGCGGCGCTGGAACAGGCGCAGGCGAACCTGGCGAGAGCCAAAACGCAGGCCAGCCTCGCGCAAAGTGAAGCTAACCGTACCGATAAGCTGGTCAATACCAACGTTGTCTCCCGTGAAGAGTGGGAGCAGCGTCGTTCGGCCGCCACTCAGGCCCAGGCCGATATTCGTGCCGCGCAGGCGGCGGTTGACGCTGCCCAGCTCAACCTGGACTTCACCAAAGTCACCGCGCCTATCGACGGTCGCGCCAGCCGGGCGTTGATCACCAGCGGCAACCTGGTGACAGCGGGCGACACCGCCAGCGTTCTCACCACGCTGGTCTCGCAGAAGACGGTTTACGTCTACTTTGACGTGGACGAGTCGACCTACCTTCACTACCAAAATCTGGCCCGCAGCGGGCAGGGGGCGTCCAGCAATCACACGGCGCTTCCGGTTGAGATTGGCCTGACGGGCGAGGAGGGATATCCCCACCAGGGTAAAGTGGACTTCCTGGATAACCAGCTGACGCCGAGTACCGGCACCATCCGTATGCGCGCGCTGCTGGATAACGCGCAGCGTCAGTTCACGCCGGGACTTTTTGCCCGCGTACGCCTGCCGGGCAGCGCGGAGTTCAAAGCCACGCTTATCGACGACAAAGCGGTGCTGACCGATCAGGATCGTAAGTACGTTTATATCGTCGATAAAGAGGGGAAAGCGCAGCGCCGCGACATCACGCCGGGCCGTCTGGCAGACGGTTTACGCATCGTGCGGCAGGGGCTGAACCCTGGCGATAAAGTCATCGTCGAGGGTTTACAAAAAGTGTTTATGCCGGGGATGCCGGTTAACGCGAAAACCGTTGCCATGACCGCCACCAGCGCCCTCAACTGATCCCTTGACCTGAGAATCCATCCATGGACTTTTCCCGCTTTTTCATCGACAGGCCGATCTTTGCCGCGGTGCTGTCGATTCTGATTTTTATCACAGGGTTAATCGCCATCCCGCTGCTGCCGGTGAGCGAATATCCTGACGTCGTGCCGCCAAGCGTGCAGGTGCGCGCGGAGTACCCGGGTGCCAACCCGAAAGTGATTGCCGAGACCGTGGCGACGCCGCTTGAAGAGGCGATCAACGGCGTTGAGAACATGATGTACATGAAGTCCGTCGCGGGCTCCGACGGCGTGCTGGTCACCACCGTCACCTTCCGTCCGGGTACCGATCCGGATCAGGCGCAGGTGCAGGTGCAAAACCGCGTCGCGCAGGCCGAAGCGCGTCTGCCGGAAGACGTGCGGCGTTTGGGGATTACCACCCAGAAACAGTCCCCGACGCTAACGCTGGTGGTGCATCTGTTTTCGCCCAACGGTAAGTACGACTCCCTGTATATGCGTAACTACGCCACGCTGAAGGTGAAGGACGAGCTGGCGCGTCTGCCCGGCGTCGGCCAGATCCAGATTTTCGGCTCGGGCGAGTACGCGATGCGCGTCTGGCTGGATCCCAACAAGGTGGCGGCCCGCGGGCTGACCGCGTCGGACGTGGTCACGGCGATGCAGGAGCAGAACGTGCAGGTGTCCGCCGGGCAGCTTGGCGCCGAGCCGCTGCCGAAAGAGAGCGATTTCCTGATCTCCATTAACGCCCAAGGGCGTCTGCATACCGAAGAAGAGTTCGGCAATATTGTCCTGAAAACGACGCAGGACGGTACGGTCGTCCGCCTGCGCGACGTGGCGCGTATCGAAATGGGGTCCGGCAGCTATGCGCTGCGCTCCCAGTTGAACAATAAAGACGCGGTCGGGATTGGTATCTTCCAGTCGCCGGGGGCGAACGCCATTGATTTGTCTAACGCGGTGCGCGCGAAAATGGACGAACTGTCCACGCGCTTCCCGGCAGATATGAAGTGGGCGGCACCTTACGATCCAACCGTTTTCGTGCGCGACTCCATCCGTGCGGTCGTGCAAACGCTGCTGGAAGCGGTGGTGCTGGTAGTGCTGGTGGTGATCCTGTTCCTGCAAACCTGGCGCGCGTCGATCATTCCGCTGATCGCGGTGCCGGTTTCGGTGGTGGGTACCTTCAGCATTCTCTACCTGCTCGGCTTCTCGCTGAACACCCTGAGCTTGTTCGGGCTGGTGCTGGCCATCGGTATCGTGGTGGACGACGCCATCGTGGTGGTGGAAAACGTCGAGCGAAACATAGAAGAGGGGCTTGCTCCGCTTGCGGCGGCGCATCAGGCGATGCGCGAAGTGTCCGGGCCGATTATCGCGATTGCGCTGGTGCTGTGCGCGGTGTTTGTGCCGATGGCGTTTCTCTCGGGCGTTACCGGTCAGTTCTACAAGCAGTTTGCGGTGACGATCGCGATATCTACGGTGATTTCAGCGATTAACTCGCTGACGCTCTCTCCGGCGCTGGCGGCACTGCTGTTAAAACCGCACGGCGCGCCGAAAGATTTCCCGACCCGGCTTATCGATCGTCTGTTCGGCTGGATTTTCCGTCCGTTTAACCGCTTTTTCCACCGCAGCTCGAACGGCTATCAGGGGCTGGTGGGCAAAACGCTGGGACGACGCGGCTCGGTATTTGTGGTGTATCTGCTGCTGCTCTGTGCCGCTGGCGTGATGTTTAAAGCGGTTCCCGGCGGGTTTATTCCGACGCAGGATAAGCTGTACCTGATTGGCGGCGTGAAGATGCCGGAAGGTTCTTCGCTGGCGCGCACCGACGCGGTGATCCGCAAAATGAGCGAAATCGGGATGAATACCGAAGGCGTGGACTACGCGGTTGCGTTCCCGGGGCTGAACGCGCTGCAGTTCACCAACACGCCGAATACCGGGACGGTCTTCTTTGGCCTGAAGCCGTTCGATCAGCGCAAACATACTGCGGCGGAAATTAACGCTGAGATCAACGCGAAAATCGCGCAAATTCAGGAAGGTTTTGGCTTCTCCATTCTGCCACCGCCGATTTTAGGGCTGGGTCAGGGGTCGGGCTATTCCCTGTACATTCAGGATCGCGGTGGTCTGGGCTATGGCGCGCTGCAAAATGCGGTAAACACCATGTCCGGTGCGATTATGCAGACGCCGGGAATGCACTTCCCGATCTCAACCTACCAGGCTAACGTTCCGCAGCTGGACGTGCAGGTAGACCGTGATAAGGCGAAAGCGCAGGGCGTATTGCTGACCGATCTTTTCGGTACGCTGCAAACCTATCTTGGCTCGTCGTACGTGAACGACTTCAACCAGTTCGGCCGTACCTGGCGCGTGATGGCGCAGGCCGACGGACAGTTCCGCGACAGCGTGGAAGATATTGCGAATCTGCGCACCCGTAATAGCCAGGGCGAAATGGTGCCGATTGGCAGCATGGTGAAAATCACGACCACCTACGGCCCGGATCCGGTGATCCGCTACAACGGCTACCCGGCGGCAGATCTGATTGGCGATGCCGACCCGCGCGTGCTTTCGTCTGCGCAGGCGATGACGCAGCTGGACGCCATGTCTAAGCAGATCCTGCCAAACGGGATGAACATTGAATGGACGGACCTGAGCTTCCAGCAGGCGACGCAGGGCAACACGGCGCTGATCGTCTTCCCGGTCGCGGTGCTGCTGGCGTTCCTGGTCCTGGCGGCGCTGTATGAAAGCTGGACGCTGCCGCTGGCGGTGATCCTCATCGTGCCGATGACCATGCTCTCCGCGCTGTTTGGCGTCTGGCTGACCGGTGGCGATAACAACGTCTTCGTGCAGGTGGGGCTGGTGGTGCTGATGGGGCTGGCGTGTAAAAACGCGATTCTTATCGTGGAGTTTGCCCGCGAGCTGGAAATTCAGGGCAAAGGCATTATGGAAGCCGCGCTGGAGGCGTGCCGCCTGCGTTTACGTCCGATTGTGATGACCTCCATCGCCTTTATTGCCGGGACTATTCCGCTGATCCTCGGCCACGGCGCGGGCGCAGAAGTGCGCGGCGTCACCGGGATCACGGTCTTCTCCGGGATGCTGGGCGTGACGCTGTTTGGTCTGTTCCTGACGCCGGTGTTTTACGTGACGCTGCGTAAATTCGTGACGCGCGGGAAAAAAGAGGAAAGGGACGTTCTGCCCGCGTAGGAATGCTGCAGATAATAAAAAACCGCCTTCACTGTGAAGGCGGTTTTTTTTACATCTGAATATGGGCCGGGTAAGCACAGCGCCAGCCGGCAAGATCGTTACGACGTTTTTTGATACTGGGCAATAAGGTCGGGGAGCGGATCCCATCCGTTGCTATCGGCGTTTTTGACCGCGTCGAGGGCGCTTGCCACGGTATGGCGGGCCAGTACCGCTAACGAAGCCTCCTCGGCTTCTTCGGATATCGATTTGAAGTACCAGCAGGCGTTAGCGCTGACCACGCAGCGGGCCGGCACGTCAGGGCGCGACGCCCACAGCTTTTTATCTTCGATAACCGAAAGGTAGATGTCGCGCAGGGTGATCTCTTCCGGCGGGCGACCAAGATGAATTGAGCCGTTACGGCCAAGCGTTGAGACGATAATGCCGTCACGCGTCAGCGGAACCATCAATTTGCGGATGAAGCTCGGGTTCGCTTCCAGGCCGTAGGCCAGAATCGCACTCGTGGAACGTTCACCCAATTGCTCCGCCATCGCTACGCTGAGAACCATCTGCAAAGCTGTCGGGAAGCGGTAATCTAACATTTCTCTGTCCTGGGTTGCGGTGAATCTTGTTCTTTTTGGCACCGCAGAGGTGAATAAGCAATAAACAACAATATAACAAATACGGTAATTATTTTGAAGCAATCTGCGGCATTTGCGATCGAACCCCCTGTTCTGATTTAGCAAAACGTGCGGTTCGGGAAGTCAACCGTCACCATCAGGCCACCTTCAGCGGAAGTACTCAGGTTTACGCAGCTGTTGTGTTGCTGCGCCACCGCCTTGACGATGGCAAGCCCCAGCCCGCTCCCGCTTTGCACCTGATTGGGGTCGCGGAAAAACCGGTCGAACACGCGCTCGCGCAGTTCAACCGGAATACCGGGCCCTGCATCTGAAACGCGAAGCCGCGCGAAGCCATCTGCTATGGAGACATCGACCTGAATCCGCCCGCCCTCGGGACTGTACTTCACGGCGTTCTCAATGAGGTTATCAATAAGCGACACCAGGCGTTCCCTGACGCCGGGGATCCAGATGTCATCCTCGGCGAAGAATTCCAGTTCTATCCTGCGCGCAGAGGCCAGCGGTTCCAGCTCGGCCATTCGCTCCTGGATGAGCGTCGTCAGCGGCACGGTCTCCATTTCCGTATCAATGCGCGCTTCACTGTGCATCATCAGCAGCAGCTGGTTGACGAGACGCGCTGCCCGGCTATTGCTGCGAATCACCCCCGCAAGCAGCTCCTGCTGGCTCTCGCTGATGACCCAGGACTGCAGCGCTTCCACGTTGATGCGCATCGCCGCGAGGGGGGTACGCAGCTCGTGCGCGGCATCCGCAATGAAAACCCGTTCCCTTTCCGCGCTTTCACGCACTCTGGCAAGGAAGTCATTGATCGCGTCCACCATCTGGCGAAGCTCCCTGTGTCCGGGAACGGCTTTTAAAGGGGAGAGATCGTCAGGCGTGCGTAGCGTAATTTCATTGACCACCTTGTTCCATGGGCGCATCGCAATGCGGATTGACAGCCACGCGGGAAACAGAAGAAAAGGGAAGCAGACCAGCAGCGGCAGGATGTAGTAACCGCGTGAGTTCAGATAGATAAAGAAGTTCCAGCCGCTGGCTGGCGTGAAGAGGGTGACCTCCACGTCAGAGTGAGGGGATTTAAGGGTGCGGCTGGTCCAGGTACGATCTTCACTCTGTACGTGCTCCAGTTCGCCGAACCGGGTGTTTGTTATCCCCGCAGGTGCACCGTCGGAGGCAAAAATAACGGCATTATTCTTGCGAACGATGAGGTTAATCGACAGCACGGGATCTTCCCCTCCGCCGTAACCTTCCCGCAGGGCCTGGCTAAAGGCTTCCAGCACGGCGGTACGATCCTGCGGACGTCCGTCCATACGCTCAACCAGGGTAAAAACGGTTTCGTATGTTTTACTGCCCGTGAGGATGGGAGGGCTGCGCAGGTCCTCCCACAGAATGAAGGTTAGAAAAAGACACCACAGCAGGGTCAGCAGCAGCATCTGGGCGATGATAATTCGGCGCACCAGCGTCGGGCGCCTCAGGTGATACCAGACGTTTTGCATTAACCGGTCACCTTTTGAATGGAGACGGTATCAATGACGTACCCGACGCCCCGCACCGTTCGCACATAGCCGTCGCCGATTTTTCGCCGCAAATTTCCCATATGCACGTCGAGCGCATTGCTGAGGTTCTCTTTGTTACCGAATATCCGCTCTTCCAGAAACCGTCGCGTTATCACGCGGTCAGCGCGCAGCATCAATGTTTCCAGCAGCGCATATTCACTGGCGGTCAGGTCTATGTGGCGCGCGCTTACCGTCACGCGACGCGTCGGAACATGAAGCGATAAGCCTCGAATTTCTATCGCTTCATTCTCGAAACCGTAGCTGCGCCGCGCCAGGGCTCTGACTCGCGCCAGCAGCTCGGCGAGAATAAAAGGCTTGACGAGATAGTCGTCCGCACAGGCGATCCTGCAGCGTACCTCGCGCCGTCAGGATGATGACCGGGATCCCCTTGAGCTGCTGACGCAAACGCGCCATCAGGCTCATGCCGTCGCCGTCGGGCAGCCCCAGGTCGAGCAAAATAAGTTCCGGCACGCAGACGTCCAGCTGATGCAGCGCATCCTCTTTGCGGCGTACCCATATGACGTCAAATCCTTGATCCGAGAGGGCGATACGTACGCCGTTGCCGAGATCCAGGTCGTCTTCGATTAGTAAAATTTTCACACTGGCAACTGTATCAACCGTGAATGAAGAACATCTTAAGAAAAAAACGGTATCAGGAAACCTGCCCGGTTTACAGCGCCTGCTCGCGCTTCAGTGTTTCTTCATGTTCGGCTCATAAGAACCTTAGGGTCGGTATTCAAAATGGGCGTTCTGGCGGTTAACCGCATGCATCGTCATCATTTGAATCCAAAAGGGCTTCTTTAATGAGAAACATCGAACTTCGTCATACGTTCCCTCATTTACTTCCGGGCCGCAGCCTGAAAAACCTCGTGCCGGGCTTCGTTCTGGCGTTACTGGCCATGCCTGCGCTGGCGGCAGAACAGAGTCAGGGTAACGTCTTAACGCTGGGGGGCGGCGTGGACGTCGCGCCGCGCTACTCGGGTTCCGATAAAACCCGCGTCAGTGCGGCTCAGGTGGTGGAGTACGCTATGGCAAACGGCTTTTTTATCGGCACCACGCGAGGGATCGGTTACGGCAACAACATCGGCAACCTGGACTACAGCGCCGCGCTGAGCTATCGAGTTGGGCGTAAAGATAAAGACGTGAGCAGCGATTCCATCAGCTCCGGCAGCGACGAGCTGCGAGGAATGGGCGAGATAAAAGGCTCGGCAGTCATTGTGCCCGGGCTGGAGTACAGGGTGACCGACTGGCTTCACCTGCAGATGCAGGCAGAGGTACCGGTTTCAGAAAGAGACAACGGTGAAGCGGTTCATTTCGGCATTTCCAGCCCGTTCTACACCTCATCAAAAAATGAGGTGACGCTGGCGCTGACCGGCAACTGGGGATCCGACAAGTACATGCAGACCTACTATGGGGTCAGCGCCGCCCAGTCGAGCGCATCGGGCTTTGCCCGACATGACGCCGGGGCCGGGATTTATGCCTGGTCGATGAATCTGGACTGGACCCACAGGCTCACCTCGCGCTGGAGCGTCCTTGCCTCAGCGGGCGTTACGCAGCTGACGGGGGATGCGGGTGATAGCCCCATTGTGCAACGCAAAACATCGCCCACGGGGAGTTTGAAGGTGACGTACAGTTTTTGATGTTGGCTGCGGTGGCTTAACGTTTTGAGCACGCATTTGCGGTAATTTAAGCCGCTCCGGTTGAGATGGCGGGGCGGTTCCCTTTGCAGAAAGTTACAGCACTGCACATGTGGTTGACGGATTTATCTAAAGCTCCATTGTGCCGTAATGACAAACACGGAAGGTATGATAATACCCATATCCATTCCAAAATAAGACGTAAAATTATACTGGAACCCATGATATATATAGGGCGAAAATCCTATTCCCGTTGCTTTTTTAAAATCATGGTATGAACCATGGTCACCACAATCATCGAAAGTATCAAAGAAAAATTCACCTACATATCCATAGATTCCTTTAAAAACCCAACCGTTATCCCATCCAGCCCAGTCTCTTCTTACGCCGGCAGCCAGGCATCTGTCATTAAAGCTGTTTTTCATTGTCCCTAGCACAAGACTGTATTTCGACGTATCCGAGAATTTCCTCTCAACGGATATGAACTTATTTTCAAAGTTCTCCGTGTATTGTCCTCGATTATGCGTCAGATGATAAACGTATGAGCCGGTATTTATTGAATACAGATTTATTTCATCTGCAGAGCAATGCAACGTAAAAAGATAAAAACTTCCGCACCACAGCCATGTGGGCCATCTTTTCCGAACTGTCTGCTTATATGTAATATTATCCATATTCGCTCACTTTGGCTAACCTACTGAAATTATAAGGGCTATTTTCGATCTTCAGCTGGATAAATTTTAGCATACATACCAAAACTCGAGATATTCACGTCACGGATTGGGGGCTGAAATTACGATAGAACATGTTCTGCGAACCCTTACCCCAAGCGCTTACACGAGTGAAAATCAGCCTTTTTGCCGCCGCTAAAATCATAGCCTCTGAGGTATAATCGCTGTTCAGAAAAAGGCAAAGAGGATGTGACAAGATGCTGACTTATATCACTATAGGTACAAATGATCTTCTGCGCGCCGCGGCGTTTTATGACGCGATTTTTAAAGTGCTTGGCTATTCACGTTTGCCTGCCTGGACCAAGGACTGGGCAATGTGGGGAGATGAAAATAATCCAGATGAGGGGTTTAGCTTCTGTATTTGTCCTCCCTTTGACCGACAACCCGCAACGGCGGGAAACGGGACCATGTTCGCATTCCGTGCAGCTAACGCGGAGCTTGTCAGACGTTTCCATGCAGCAGGCCTTCTTGCGGGAGGAAAGAGTGAAGGCATGCCAGGGACACGAACCGCGTACGGCCCCGATTTTTATGTTGCCTATCTGCGCGATCCTGACGGGCATAAGCTGGCATGCGTTTGTCAGCATTATTCTTCTGAAGCCGATACGTTCCCATGCGAAGAATAGTCACAAGCGGTCGTTTTTGAACTATGTTTAACACCAGTCAGAATAATAAATAGTTGAACTGTTATTATATTCTGAATAGTGGCGGCCTTAATCCGGAGCATTTGAAAGCCAGAACCTCACTGAGAAGTGTGCCAGCATGACGTGGCTAATATTCCTGTCCGGAGAACAACGTGTTCGGAAAACAATTGTTAAACTACATGCCAGGTTTACAAACTTTGTTAGCCTACGATAAAAGCTGGCTAAAAAATGATGTTAAAGCTGGCTTATCCGTTGCGGCTGTCGCGCTTCCGGTGGCTATTGCTTATGCTGAGTTGGCGGGTGTTGGGGCAATAGTGGGGCTCTATTCCTGCGTTTTACCGATGATAGCGTATGCACTCTTTGGTTCTTCACGTCAGCTTATTGTGGGCCCTGATGCCACGACCTGCGCGGTGATTGCGGCCGTCGTGTTTCCTCTTTCTGCAGGTAATCCCGAACTGCACTGGCAACTGACCATCATCATGACGTTGATGATGGGCGGGTGGTGCCTGCTTGCCAGTAAATTCCGCCTGGGCGCACTTGCCGATCTGCTTTCTCATCCAATCCTTACGGGTTTGCTTAATGGCGTTGCCGTGACGATTATTGTCGGGCAATTAGGCAAGGTGTTGGGGATAAAACTCGACGAAGCGCAGGTTATTGAGAAAATAATGGCCTTGCCAGGCCGTCTTTCAGAAAGCCATTTATTAACCGTTGGCATATCGCTTTTAACGTTAATTATTTTAATAGTTATTAAAACGTATCGCAGCCACTGGCCAGCACCGTTGATTGCGATTGTGATGACAACGCTACTGGTATGGGCGACATCTGCACAACAGTATGGTATTGCCACTATTGGGGGAGAAGGCTTCCAGCCTGGTTTACCCGTCGTTAACTGGGGCGCGTTCCAGCCCGGTCCGATGCGTGATTTAGTGATCCCGGCGCTGAACCTGGCGTTGGTCAGTTTTGTCAGCCTGATGCTGACCGCCCGCAGTTTCGCCGCGAAAAATGGCTATGAAATTAATGCTGATGCAGAGTTCCGGGCGCTGGGGATTGCGAACCTCATGTCGGGATTATCTCAGGGGTTTGCTATCAGTGGAGCCGATTCCCGGACCGCGGTTAATGATTCAGTGGGTGGGAAAAGCCAGCTGGTTTCCATCGTCGCAGCCTTACTCATCGGTATCGTAGTGGTATTTTTCACTCAGCCATTACAATTTATTCCGGTATCTGCATTAGGTATTGTTTTGATGTACGCATCCTGGTCATTAATTGATCTGCGCGGGTTATGGAACCTGAGGCGTAGAAATAAACAGGCATTTCGCCTGGCCTTCTTCACGTTTGGCTGTGTGTTAATTATCGGCGTTATCCAGGGGATCGGCCTTGCGGTGTTGCTTGGCCTGTTACAGTTCCTGCGTACGGTGTTTCGTCCCTCTGAGCACTTACTGGGAACTGACGACGATGGCATGATTCACTCATTAGGTAATACAACCGATATTAAAATGGTCCCGGGCGTGCTGATGTATCGATTTAACTCACCGTTGACCTATTTTAACGTGGCTTATTTTAAACGTCGGGTATTGAACCTGGTTGATGGTGCAGCAGTACAGCCTAAATGGGTGGTCATTGATGCCGTTGCTTGCTTCACCTATTCAGACATCAGCGTTCTGGCAACCATAAATGAGTTAAAGCGCGATCTGAAAGGTCGACAGATTACGTTAATCCTTGCGGGCAGAAAAACGGAATTAACGCGCTGGTTTAATGATAGCCGGCCAACAATGAATGATGATGACATGATTCTGGCGCCAGACCTCTATCTGGCACTTCGGTTCATTCAAAGCAAAGAGAGTGCGAGTGAATCAGGTAGCGAGGTATAAGCTAAAGGCTTGCCCGCCAACCGCGAGCAAGCCGCATCCCTTAGCGATACAGCGTTTTTTCCGCAACCGGAATAAGCAGCCCGGCTCGCCAGGCCGCGAGCGTCAGCTGCGCAAGCCTGCCCAGCGCGGTATAAAAGGGATGCCCGGCGTTTTCCACAAACACCGACAGGAAGCGGGTGCTCCACGGCAGCAGGTGCCACGCCAGAAGCTGAGCGCACTCTGCTTCGCGGCCATTCTCGGCCAGCCACGCCGCCAGCAGCAGCAAAGTACCAAAATGATCTTCCGGCTCATTCTGCTGCATCTCAAACGCGATATTGTTCTCACGCATCCACTGGCGCAGCGCGAGGGTCGAGTCGCCAAACAATACGGACTCACGGTCCAGCCAGACGGAACCCCACGGCGGAGCGGGCAGGGCATACGGACCAATAAACAGCCGTTGCCAGGCGTCCGCCAGCGGCTCATCGGAAGATGAGGCAAACGTATCGGCAACGGGATGCAGCGTTTCTGCAGGCAGGGGCCAGTCCTGAACCCATTCGCCAGCGGTGAGCGCTTTCACCAGCGGCGCGGCCTGATCGCTGTCCGGAGCGAAATAAAACAGCGCGCCCAGCACCCGGGCGCTGAACGCGAACGATTCACTATGTGAGACGTCTTTCATTAAACCTTCCTTGCTCGCGCGGATGACGCCCGCGCGACTGTGTTAACCGATAATACTGACCACAGAATAAACCAGGGTCTCGTGTTTCACCCTCTACACTTTCTCAATCTGCACCAGATTGGTGTGCTGCGGGTTGCCTTTTGCCAGCGGAGAGGGACGATGGGTCGTCAGCGTGTTGATGCAGGAGCCGTGATCGATACGATCGCCACTCATATTGGCATCGTGCCAGGCGCCCTGGCCCATGGCGCTCACGCCGGGCATGATGCGCGGCGTCACTTTCGCTTCAATTCGCACCTCGCCGCGGCTATTAAAGACGCGCACCGTATCGCCGTTCTTAATGCCGCGTTTTTCGGCATCGACAGGATTAAGCCACACCTCCTGGCGGCAGGCCGCTTTCAGCACGTCGACGTTACCGTAGCTCGAGTGGGTACGGGCTTTGAAGTGGAACCCGAAAAGCTGCAGCGGGAACTGCGCGCGCTCGGGGGCGTCCCAGCCGTCAAAGGTCGATGCGTAGACGGGCAGAGGGCTGATGGTCTCATCTTTTGCCAGCTCCCAGGTGGCCGCAATCTCTGCCAGCTTGCTGGAGTAAATTTCAATCTTGCCCGATGGCGTTTTCAGCGGATTGGCTTCAGGGTTCTCGCGGAATTTTTTATAGGCCACGAAGTGTCCGTTCGGATCTTTGCGCTTATAGATGCCCATTTTTTTCAGCTCGTCATATGACGGAAGCTGAGGATCTTTCGCGAGCATTTTGGCATACAGGAACTGCAGCCACTGTTCCTGCGTGCGTCCTTCGGTAAATTTCTGATGGATATCCGGCCCGAGGCGTTTCGCCACTTCGCTCATGATCCAGTAGATCGGCTTACGCTCGAACTTCGGCGCGGTCACGGGCTGGAGGAAAATCAGGTAGCCCATATTTCCCGCATAATCGTTAGGAATGATATCTTCCTGCTCGACGGTCATCAGGTCCGGCAGCACGATATCGGCATACTTCGCTGACGAGGTCATGAAATTGTCGATGACGACAATCATTTCGCACTTGCTTTCATCCTGCAGGATATCGTGGGTTTTATTGATATCGGAGTGCTGGTTGATGATGGTATTGCCCGCGTAGTTCCAGATGGACTCCACTGTCAGACGGATGGACGGACTTGAAGTAGTTGACTCAACGCTACTTAAGGTCCTGATATGACTGACATTAACCATGACAACACTGTATATCCATCCAGTTCTTTCTCTGGGTCTCCCTATCTGTATGGGCAAGTCTACACCCCAAGTCCTGACACAAGGCTGACACAAATCAATCTACTCGGCGTAGCTAAGCCTCAGTTAGTCCGTAGAGCCAATGGTCGATATACTATCCGCTTCAGACTCAAGGGACAGACCACACCGTTTCTTTCAGTATCGACCCGCAGCACAGACAGGAGAGTAGCCACAATGCGTCAGAGAGAGCTTGCAGCCACAGCTAAGGCCTTCATGTTGGATAGACCTGAAGTCTCGCTACAGGAGCTTACAGAGCACCTCCGGTCTATGGCTGAGCAGTTCCTGACAGACGCTAGTGACGATTACTGGAATGGACTTGAGGTCGCTACTTTGGTGGACGAGAAGTCCAACCTGAAGGAGCTAGCCGCTACGCAAGCCTTAAGTCTGGACCAGCAGAAGGGCATAAGGTTAGCGCTTGAAGTCCTGACCGCAGCACAGCAGAGGGTAGACACTGGTGATACCTCTGGTCTGATTAAGCTGATTGATGGTGGCGTAAGCCAGCTTACTGATGATAATAACCATACTGATTACTCAACTATAGGCGACTCTACGTCAATTCTGAAGAATGAGCAGGGGGATAGACCAGTAGTTTTCACACAGGAGCGCCAACCTGAGGTCACTATCGCTGACCAACCAGCTATCTGTAGTTTTTCTGAGCTAGTGTCCTCGCTGCTGGCTGAGAAGGTCCCGACCCTGAAGTCCTCCAGCTACAAGGACCTGTCGTCCTCACTGAATACCGTCTCTCGGTTCTTACCTGAAGACATGGACCTGATGTCCCGCTCTGAGTGGCTGGCTGTCAGGGACTCCATGCTGGCTGCTGAGGTGAGACCATCGACAATCAACAAGCTGCTGACTAAAGCGAAGATGTGTCTTGATTACGGTCTGATGAATGGACAGCTTGAGGGCCGCAACCCTATTGAACGGATGAAGCTGACCAAGGATATCGACTCCAAGCGCAGGGCGTTCACAGACGAGGAGCTGGAGAGACTTCTTGTCCGTGTTGAGTCTGAGTATCAGTTCACACGACACACGGCTCGCACGACCTCTGAGGCCCGTAGATGGGCGTCTCTGGTATCTGTGGTCACTGGAGCTAGGTCTGCTGAGGTCTGCCACCTGACTAAACGTGACATTGTAACCTTGGACAATGGGCTGGTCTGTATCGACATCAATGAAGATGGGGAAGGTAAGTCTGTGAAGAACAAGCATTCAGTCCGACTTGTGCCGTTGACCGATGGGGCCTGTGGTCTTGACCTGAAGTCCTTCCTCGAATGGGTAGACATGCAGCCTGACGAGGGTCCTCTCTTCGGGATGACTCCAAGCGCATACTCAAGCTGGTTTAACTCAAGGGTCATGACTGAAGCTCTGGGAGACGCTACGGATGTCTCTCTCCACAGTCTGAGGCATTGGCTGGCTACACGAATGAAAGAGCGTGGAGTCAATCTGGTGGACGCTCAGGGCATCTTAGGTCACAGCAGTCAGTCCATTACGTATGACCTGTACGGGAAAGGACACGCTGTTGGTAGGCTGGCTGAGGTGCTGAAGACAGCTTTACTTTAAGTAGGAAGACCCAAGGTGTAGACCATATACGGCTTGATGGTTGAGACCTTGGGTCACTGAAGTCTGACTGAAGTTAGGGAGGGTGATAATAATCATAATCCCTCCTGACTATAGGTCCACCGGTTCGCCTTCGGCTGTCCGACTTTAAGTCTGTCTGTTGTCTTATTTAAACTGGTTCCCTAACTCAGGTCCCTCCAAATTCCTATGGTCTCCTCTTGACATTCCTGTTTAACTGTGAGTCGCCTCTGGTCTCTCTTTATATATACTTCCTTAATTCCTGAGGCGTCTTTAGTCCTTGACATTCGGTCCAACCTGTGAGTCACATCCGGTCCTCCCTCTTTATATTTACTTCCTTAATTCCTAGGGTCGCCTTAATCCTTGACATCCAGTCCAGCCTGTGAGTCACATCCTGTCGCGCTACTGTATGCATCACCAGTGGTGGACTTGATTATCACTATAGGGGAACCAACTAATTCAACGACAGGAGATACTCTATGGCACGACCAATCGCAACTCACGACAACACGTTCACCAAAGCCTACTTGCAGCAGCACTGCGGGGACCTGCTGTCATTCGATGGTCAGGGTGACTTGAGTGGCTGGCTGGATGATGTCCTTACTGGTGCTGGTCGCCTGAGCGAATCAATGGCAAGCAATACCAAGCCTGTCAGCCCATACTTGATTCTGACCCAACTACTAACGCACGACACATTAACTGTAAGCGCTGTGCAGGAGTCCCTGAGCCGTAAGCGTGTTGCCTTGGGTGAACCTATGGTTTCAACTCGCTACGCTCGCTACGTCTATGCTGCCGTCGTCAGCGCCAGTAAATCCGTCCAGTACCACGCCAGTAAAGCTGGTTCATGATTACGGACCCTAAACTATCACTATAGGGAGACCTGCTTCCGCCTCTGAGTCTGATGCGTCAGAACATGCGAGCATCTGGTCAACCGACATTAAGTATCTCTCCTAAGTAATCAAGGCCCGTGACCGCCTCTGTCAGACCTCCTGTATCGACCTCCAGCTCGTTAGCGTTCTTTAGTCGTCTGTTAGTAGCTCGTCTACTCACTACTCATTGGCTTAAGTTTATCACCGCTCACCATCTGGAAGTCCTTACAACTCGTCCTGACATGCGGTCTCACCTTTATACGTACATGGAGAACATGGTCACTCCAGACCGTCAACATTTAACCATTCACTTTCGTTAAGCACTTTCTGATGGGGTCCGTTTAGGATGCGTCTGAATGGTGCGGACTCCATGTGGAGACAGAAAGTGCTTTACCAAAGGAGCATCTTTGTATGAATACCAACGAAGTTAGCGTCATCAACCTTGACCAGCTTGTGTCTATGAGTAGCTACGATTTCTTGACCAAGGTCATCAACCCGGCTCGTGTGGAGGCTGGGGAGAAGCCTGTCCGTAACAACGACTTTGTGTCCCGTATTGAAGATGAGCTGGACGGTCAAAATGTAGCCTACGAAATTTTCGTAAGCTTCGGGCAGGACGTTAAAAGCTATACCCTCAACACTGACCAGCTTCTACTGGTCGGGATGCGTGAGTCTAAAGCTGTGCGTCGTAAGGTCCTAGCCTATATTCGCCAGAAGGAGCAAGAGGTCCTCGAACTTCAGGCCCAGCAACTTCAGGTCGCACAGACCAAAGCTATCTGCTATGCGCCCGGTGCTATCGTCCTCGACTCCAAGCTGGACTCCAAGTCAGGCGCCACGCCTACCGAGGTTATTAAAGCTCTGGACCTTAAGTTGACCAGCTCTAAGATGCTGACAGCTAGCGTCCTGACTGGATATCTGAAGACCCTGTGTCGTCCTAACCCATTCTACACCAAGCGTGTTACTGAGTTTGGCACTACGGATATAGACCTATCGACCGGACGTCCACGAGCCATCTTCAATAAGAAAGGTGAGACCAACGGCTACTATCGTCTACAGCCACAGCCTAACGACAAAGAGCCTACCATCAAGATTCTACGCAAGGGTTATGACTGGCTGAAGGATAACTGGAAGGATATCGCTCATGACATGCGCACATCCAATATCAAGGTTGTCCGTCGTCTGGTGGATTCTCACCTGAATGGTAAGGCTACAAAGTCCCAGAAAGCAGCAGCGGGCAAGGGGTCTGACTATGGGTTCTAAGCGACTCACTGATGAACTGATTATGGAGTCAATAGCGACAACCATATGTTTCATTGAGAGACACGGCCCTGAGCATCCTGCGGACCCTATCTTACTGACTTCTCTGCTTCGGCATATACACGAAGAGATGGCACTGAGAGTCGACGAGCGACTGCCTCTAGAGATACCAGAGGGTCTACCTAACTTCCAAGCTCCTATCACCAGTGAATTTGACGTGGATGATTGGTCTAACGAGGACTTCTAACAATGACAACTAAACAACATATCGACCCACGGACACCCATCGGAAAGGCTACTCTCCGTTACCGTGGTCTGCCTACCCGTCACCTCCTGTCAATGCTGGGGATGGGCGTAGAGGACCCTGAGCGTCCTTTCTATAGTCGAGACGAGCTGATAGCTATGCTGGTGGACCGTGATTTAGACAATCAGTTACGCCGAGCCTTTGCTAAGCAGTCCTGACCATACCAAACCTAATTTAAAACCTTTTGAGATGACCGATGCGGGGAGACGCCGCAGGACTAAACACGCCTGTGGTCGACCGATAGTCTCAACTCTCAAGAGGAGTATTCATTATGTTGTTCAATAACCAAGACTGGAAACTGTCAGTCACCGACATCAATCTCTACGAGAATACTGTGAGTCTGGACGGTCAGTCCTACCCACTGTCCTTCGCTATTAAGACCCTGATTCCGGGCTACCTGTCAGGACTGCCTGCCACCAGCCGCGAGTCCATGGAGTTACTGGAAGCTCTGGCTGAAGCTGGCGTGACCATTGGAAACTTCTTCAGTAATGACCTGATGACCGCCTACCAACGTCGCCAGCAGAACAAGCGAGCCGAGGCTGAGCGTATCGCTAAAGAGCAGCGCATTCAGGCTGAGCGTATGCGTGAAGAGAACATGACCGATGCAGAGTGGCAGAAAGAGCTACAGCGCCGCGAACAGGTCAAAGCTGAGCGCCGGACCTATGGTGAGAACCTCCGCAGTGCTACCCATTCCGCTGGTCGCTCCCGTGCCGCTATTGTCGCTGACATTGAGTCAGGCGGTAACTGGATGGACAGCCTCTAAGACACAGACACACAAGTGGTCCTGACCCGATGTCGGGACCCACAGTATCCAAACTAATTTAGGAGATTGATTATTATGACTATGACTAAAGACGCTTTCCAGTTCGGCATTGAGCCTGTTCGTATCACCGACACCGACAACATTCAGGTCAATGAAGGTCTGCCGACTAACGCTGACCCGCAGGTCTATGCCCTCCAGTTAGCTAAGACGGTTAAGGCTATGCTGAACGGTGTACTTAAAGACGCTCAAGAGAACATCCCGTTCCCTGTAGAAGTCCTGCCTACCCGCAATAGCCTGCCTACCCCAATCATCGCCCACACTCTGTCTGACCGCTCTGTGGTCGTCCCTGTACGCGGTGGTGAGCGACCTGAAGTCGTGACCGTTCCGTCTGGTCAGGAGATTGTCGTCGAACCTATCGAACAGGCAATCCTCATCTCGGAGCAAACTAAACTGTGGGACGCCAAGTCCTCCACTGGTTTCACTCATGGCACACTCCAGCAGGACGCTATGAACATCTGTGAGAATGTGGTCCGTACCATCAACGCTCGCATGGTTGACGTTCTGGAGTCCTCCAAGCTGCTGAAGACCGTAGAGCTGCCAGTCCTGACTGGAAGCCTGACCACTAAGGCAGACGCTATCATGGACGCTCTGTTTGAGAACACCGAGTCCTCTTTCGGCTCTGAAGTGTCTGATTACGGCATCATCGCCCATGAGTCCCAACTGAAAGCGCTGTCCCGTCTGGCTGCTAAACAGGGCTTCTCTGGTGAAGACGCTATCGTGGATATGCTGGGGACAGACATCGCCTATTACAACGGTGAGGACAAAGGTGTGTTCATGCTGGCTAAACGCTTCACGGCCCTGAGCTTCGGCTGCTTCCGTCACGACGGTGAGAATATTACGGTCGTCCTTTCACGTGATGGCGACTCTCAGTCCCACGACTTGGAAATCCTCGGTAAAGTGTTCGTTGTCGCTGAAGCTGCTACGACCATCAAGATGGGCACTGGCTCAGCTACTGCCGTCCTGCCTGTAGTCAAACGCCTGAAGTTCACCAAGACCGAAGCGTAAGACCAATGGGTAAGAGCATTAGTAAAGGCTTCAGGTCCATCGCCAAGGGCCTGACAGGTGGTGGTGGGACTCAAGGTGGGGCTTCGGTCCCGCCTCCTGTAGCTCCTCCTGTAGCTCCTCCAGATGACGCTCAGCAAGCTGTAGTCGATACCCAAGGTCAGGAGACCGAGGGAGGTAAGACCATGAGCAGGGGTAAGTCTGGACTGAATATCAGCAGGACTTCAGGTGGTGGCCTGTCACTGTGATTAACTAACTACGGTCTGGACTAATGGTCTGGGCCTTATTACTGGTATGGTAGTATACAGGCGAAGGAGGACCCAATGTCTATGACTTCCGCAGACCTAAGGTCCCTCCTGACTCTGGTCTATAAACTCGTGTTCCTCTCTGTGGGCCTCTATATGGTCCTCTCCGGTCGACTCGGTGTAAATGTATTCGACACTCTGTCTAAGGCTGTGGGTGGGCTTCTGGGGGCTTAGGTTTGGACTCACAGTGGGACCGATGGTTTCTGACAGAAAAATGTGAATGACCATCTAATACATTAAGCCAGCAGACTTCCCCCCATAGCCCGCCTCAAGTCCAGACCGAGGCCACCGGGGGTCCTGACCAGCCGTCTAGACATCCCGTCTAATGACACAAGTCTGGCACAAAGAATGACACAAGGTCTTGACTCAATGCAGGACCTCAGGCCTACTAAGGGTCCGCTTCAAGTCCTTGAAGTTCCAGATGAACTTAATCGGCACGTCCAGCTTATTTTTCCCACGCACGCCGTCGCGAAGGGCGGTCATCTCCGGTCCGCGGGCGATGGCGTCCGTCCAGCTGAAGCAGGAGATTTGCGTTTTGACCGGATTATCCGGTATCGGCATACGTTCGATGGTAATGGTGTATGTCGACTCACGCGCGCCGCTGTTGCCGCCGCTAATCCCCACGTTTCCAGTCAGAATAGGCAGCATGGCGATGGCGCGCGACGTCAGCTCGCCGTTCGCCTGGCGCTGTGGTCCCCAGCCCTGGCAGATATAGGCCGGTTTCGCGGAGCCGATTTCCCGGGCCAGCTTGATGATACGATCCGCCGGAATGCCGGTGATGCGTGAGGCCCACTCCGGCGTTTTCGCCGTGCGGTCATCGCCCTGGCCGAGAATGTACGCTTTGTAGTGGCCGTTAGCGGGCGCGCCTTCCGGCAGCGTTTTTTCGTCGTAGCCAACGCAGTATTTGTCGAGAAAAGGTTGGTCGACCAGGTTTTCGTCGATCAAAACCCAGGCAATACCCGCCACCAGTGCGGCATCGGTACCCGGACGGATCGGGATCCATTCATCTTTGCGTCCGGCTGCCGTATCGGTATAGCGCGGGTCGATAACGATCATTCGCGCGTTTGAGCGCTCGCGGGCCTGCTCCAGATAATAGGTAATCCCGCCGCCGCTCATGCGCGTTTCCGCCGGATTATTGCCGAACATCACCACCAGTTTGCTGTTTTCAATATCCGAGGTGCTGTTCCCGTCGTTGCTGCCGTAGGTGTAGGGCATGGCGCAGGCGATTTGCGCCGTGCTGTAGGTGCCATAGTGGCTCAGGAAACCGCCGTAGCAGTTCATCAGGCGCGCCACCAGCGAAGCGTAAGGGGAGGAGCGGGTGATATTGCCGCCGACAATCCCGGAGGAGTAGTTAATATACACCGCTTCGTTGCCGTATTTGCTGACCACGTTTTTAAGGCTGGCGGTGATGGCGTCCAGCGCTTCATCCCATGTGATGCGCTCGAACTTGCCTTCACCGCGTTTGCCCACGCGTTTCATCGGGTAGTTGAGACGGTCAGGGTGATTGATCCGACGGCGAATAGAACGCCCGCGCAGGCAGGCGCGCACCTGATGGTTACCGTAAATATCTTCACCTGTGTTATCCGTTTCGACCCAGTACACTTCGTCGTCGCGGACGTGCAGACGCAGCGCGCAGCGGCTGCCGCAGTTGACCGAGCAGGCGCCCCACACCACTTTATCTTCAACAGGCTGGACGGCGTTCTTCACCGCCGCGGCGGCGCTTTTTAAACCAAAAGGAAGCGAGATCCCACCGGCGGCCAGCGCCAGAGACCCTATTGCCGTAGATTTCACGAGAGTTCGACGGCTAATCCCGCCATGATGTTCAGTATCGGACATGGCTCACCCCATCATTATAATTACGTATTATTTTTCCCGAAATGATAACCGGGCTAATGATGGGGTGAGTGTTACTGATTTGGGGGTATTAAATCTTAATCCTTATCAAATCAAAGGGGATTGAGGGTAAATTACTGCGCTTCAGCAGCCCCGTTGCCTGAACGGGTGTACAAAATTTTAAAGGTGTCGTTGGCGCAGTGGCCTACCACCTGCGTGCCCGCCTGGTCGGCCTGATCGTTCGGCACAATGCTCAGCGTAAAACCTGATTCAGGCACACCGTTGTTGATAATTTTCTGCTGAATGTCGCTTTTCACGCGCTCGCAGGAATCCGGTGCCGCCAGCGCGGCCGTTGAGGCACTCATTAACAGCAAGGCGGTAATCCAGGGTAACCGTTTCATCTGTAGCTCCTTTTCTCTGTATGAACGTTAAGCATAGCAGGATAAAGGTAACCTTTTGTTTTTGTGCGCATCTTTCTGAATAGTCCTGGAAGTGACTCGACGCCCTGGTAGTAATCAAAACACAAAAGTAAGCTTATCCTTTACCCTGATTGATAATTGTATTGAATAACGGAGTAATGGCACGTCGATAACGGTGACGAAGTTTTGCTGCTAAAGGTCTTTCCTGCATCAGTGCATCCCATATTTGTTTCTTTTTGGCATCCAGCACGGCATCTCCTTTAGATTCATTAATGGTTGACGCATTAGCATCTTCAGAAAGACGAACTGGATAAGGCACTAACGAATGAATTTTAGCCAAAGAGAGATCTTCGAATAAGCTCCATTTATCAGAAACCATCCACACAGGATAAAGGTTTGTAAGGAGCCTGTCGGCAGCTTTTTGATTAATAATATAGGCATGTGCTGTTGTGGCCTGGTGCGTCTTGTGTAGATTATATGAGCCGCATATATTTTTAATTGACTTTTTGTAATATTTATTGACCCGACTAAGGAGTATAATCTCGGGCTTAGTCTTGCTAAGTGTAATATTATTTAATATTTCGCGAAGATCGCTACTAAGTACAACATCATCTTCAAGAATCAGCGCTGCTTCTATATTTTCGTTTATTATTTTTTTATATATTTTTTGATGACTTAGCGCGCAACCCACTTCACCCGGAAGGAAAGCATAATTTACCTCACGTGTAACATTTTTACGTTCAGCTTCCGTCATTTCCCGACCATCAACTGCTTCAACAAACTCGTGTGCAATATTCAACTTTAACAGTTGAGACTCCATTTTGGCACGGCGTTCGCACGAGTGTTTAAGATTGATTATAAAAGTTATCATCCTTTGAACGTACCTTAAAGACTGAATAGTTGGACCAATTTTATGCATTTTACCAGTATTGGGGGCTGTTCAACATCAGTAAGTGCATATCAGGTGGGATAAAAAAAATTTTTTAGCCACAGTGAACGCGAGGGCATGAATTGCCAAAATGCTATCCATCGCTACCATTCTATTTGATACTATGAGAGCAACAATCCTTTCATTCTATTGGTAAATGATGTGAAGAAATACGCAGCGATAACGCTACTGGCAGCAACAATGGTGGGGTGCGACAACAGCTCCGCGCCGCTGTCGTTTACGCCCGAAATGGCGAGTTTCTCGAACGAATTTGATTTTGATCCGCTGCGCGGCCCGGTGAAAGACTTTACCCAGACGCTGTTCAACGAGAAGGGCGAAGTGTCCAAACGGGTCACCGGCACCGTGTCTACGGAAGGGTGTTTCGATACCCTGGAGCTGCACGACCTGGAGGCCAATACCGGCGTGGCGCTGGTGCTGGATGCCAATTACTACCTTGATGCAGAAACCCAGCAGCGCAAAGTGAAGCTGCAGGGGAAATGCCAGCTGGCCGAACTGCCGTCAGCCGGGATAACGTGGGATACCGACGACAACGGTTTTGTGGTGGCGGCGCACGGCAAAGAGATGGAAGTGAAGTATCGCTACGATGCGGACGGCTACCCGCTGGGCAAAACCACCGTCTCCGGGGATCAGCATCTGTCCGTCCAGTCGACGCCGTCTAAAGACGTTCGCAAAAGAATGGATTACTCGGCGGTGAGCATGTTGAATGATAAGCCGCTGGGCAACGTGAAGCAGAGCTGCGATTACGATCGACACAATAATCCGGTGAGCTGCGACCTGACGATCACGGACGATAGCGTCAAACCTGCCGTTGAGCGCAAATACACCATCAAAAACACGATTGAATACTACTGAGAATAAAACCGCGCAGGTTACTGCGCGGTCGGTTTCAGCAGGCTGGCGCCTGACGGCTTGTGTCCGGCCAGGTGCTGATGCTGGAAGATGCACATGCGAATGGTATTGCGGTATTCGCCGTTGATAAAGAACTCGTGAATCAGCTCGCCTTCCACCATAAAGCCCAGCTTGCGGTAGATATGGATCGCTTTCTCGTTCTCTTTATCCACAATCAGGTAAAGCTTGTAGAGATTCAGAACGTTGAATCCATAATCCATCGCCAGCTTCGCTGCCCGTGAGGCAAGGCCTTTTCCCTGATGTTCAGGGGAGATGATGATCTGAAACTCCGCCCGACGGTGAACATGGTTGATTTCAACCAGCTCCACAAGTCCGGCTTTTTCGCCTTCACACTCCACCACAAAACGACGTTCACTCTGATCGTGAATGTGCTTATCGTAGAGATCGGACAGCTCAACAAAAGCCTCGTACGGCTCCTCGAACCAGTAGCGCATTACGCTGGCGTTATTGTCGAGCTGGTGGACGAAGCGCAGGTCTTCACGCTCCAGCGGACGAAGCTTAACGTCGCAGGGCGCCGACATTACGGGGCTACCGTGCGGCCAGTGCGGCGATCCAGGCAGCGCAGGGTGTTTGGCTCCCAGTAGGCGTTGACGTTTGCACTTTGCTGGCACTTATCGCGCGCGTCAAAAGCGACATCTTCTTTATCCCACTCTTTCTCAGCACGTTTGTTGACCTTGTGGCGAAGGCTGCGGGTGTCATTCCATTGTTCTTTGTCCATAGCGGCGTTCTGGCGGCTTTGCGCGCTGTCACCAGACTCAATTATGAGCTTGCTGGTTTCCGCTGTCGCAGAGGCGGCAAAGGCGAACGATGACAGCGCCAGCAGGGCTGTCAGACAAAGGCGTTTGCTTAATGTGGTCATAGCGTTTCCTTTTAAACGGGTGCAGATAATCAAGTTATCCCGAACAGATTCTACACCAAAGCGAAAAGACGGCATACCCGCGGAGCAGGTATGGAAAAGTAAAGGATATCATCAGGTATGATGTCTAAATAAATCATCACCTGACGTGAAATATGCTCAAAACGACGCTGCTTTTTTTTGCCACCGCGCTATGCGAAATCATCGGCTGCTTCTTGCCCTGGCTCTGGCTGAAGAAGGGGGGATCCGTATTGCTGCTCATCCCGGCAAGCGTCGCGCTGGCCCTGTTTGTCTGGCTGTTAACGCTGCATCCTGCCGCGAGCGGCCGCGTCTACGCCGCTTACGGCGGCGTCTATGTCTGTACCGCGCTGCTGTGGCTACGCGTGGTGGACGGCGTCAGGCTCAGCGCGTACGACTGGGCCGGCGCGCTGGTTGCCCTGTGCGGAATGCTGATTATTGTGGCGGGATGGGGACGGGCCTGATCCCCCGGTTTTGTGATCGTTAGCCGATTTTATGATCATTATACTTGTATGGTAGTCTGGTTAGTGGGTAAGTTTCCAGCATCACAACGAATGATGTAAGGAAAGGAATTATGAAGATTGTCGCGGCTGACGTGTTTGTTACCTGCCCGGGGCGGAACTTTGTCACCCTTAAAATCACCACCGACGAGGGGATTGCCGGCCTCGGTGACGCTACGCTGAACGGGCGTGAACTCTCCGTTGCTTCCTACCTGAAAGACCACCTCTGCCCGCAGCTGATTGGCCGCGATGCGCACCGCATCGAAGACGTCTGGCAGTTCTTCTATAAAGGCGCCTACTGGCGTCGCGGTCCGGTCACCATGTCGGCCATCTCCGCCGTGGACATGGCGCTGTGGGACATCAAAGCCAAAGCGGCCAACATGCCGCTCTACCAGCTGCTGGGCGGCGCATCCCGCGAAGGCGTGATGGTTTACTGCCACACCACCGGTCACACCATTGACGACGTGCTGGAAGATTACGCCCGCCATAAAGAGATGGGCTTCAAGGCAATCCGCGTGCAGTGCGGCGTGCCGGGCATGAAAACCACCTACGGCATGGCCAAAGGAAAGGGGCTGGCCTACGAGCCTGCGACCAAAGGCGACTGGCCGGAAGAGCAGCTGTGGTCGACCGAAAAATACCTCGATTTCACACCGAAGCTGTTCGACGCGGTGCGCAGTAAATTCGGCTTCAATGAACATCTTCTGCATGACATGCACCACCGCCTGACGCCAATCGAAGCGGCGCGCTTCGGCAAGAACATTGAAGAATTCCGCATGTTCTGGATGGAAGATCCAACGCCTGCGGAAAACCAGGCCTGCTTCCGCCTCATTCGCCAGCACACCGTCACGCCAATTGCCGTGGGCGAAGTGTTTAACAGCATCTGGGACTGCAAGCAGCTCATCGAAGAGCAGCTCATCGACTATATCCGCACCACCATTACCCACGCGGGCGGGATCACCGGGATGCGTCGCATCGCGGACTTCGCCTCGCTCTACCAGGTGCGAACCGGCTCGCAC
Source organism: Enterobacter sp. 940_PEND (assembly GCF_001059415.1). Taxonomy (NCBI): domain Bacteria; kingdom Pseudomonadati; phylum Pseudomonadota; class Gammaproteobacteria; order Enterobacterales; family Enterobacteriaceae; genus Enterobacter; species Enterobacter sp. 940_PEND. The sequence continues at coordinate 26,715 of NZ_JUMS01000021.1, read as the reverse complement.
GGTCCGTCGGATCTCTCGCCTGTATGCCACGCCGCCGCGCTGCATTTCGACCTGTGGGTGCCAAACTTTGGCGTCCAGGAATATATGGGCTATTCCGAACAGATGCTGGAAGTCTTCCCGCACAGCTGGCGCTTTGATAACGGATACATGCATCCGGGCGACAAGCCGGGGCTGGGCATCGAGTTTGATGAAAAACTGGCGGCGAAATACCCCTACGATCCGGCCTATCTGCCGGTGGCCCGTCTTGAAGACGGCACGCTGTGGAACTGGTAAACGAGGAGCGAACGATGAAAAGCGTAGTGATTCAACAGCCGAACGAACTGGTGATTGAAGAGCGGCCACTTCCGCAGCCAGGCCCGGGTGAAGTTCGCGTCAAAATCACGCTGGCGGGGATCTGCGGTTCGGACAGCCACATCTATCGCGGCCATAACCCGTTTGCGAAGTATCCACGCACGATCGGGCACGAGTTTTTTGGCGTGATTGACGCCGTGGGCGAGGGCGTAGACAGCGCCCGTCTGGGCCAGCGCGTCTCGGTCGATCCGGTGATCAGCTGCGGACACTGCTATCCGTGTTCCGTCGGAAAACCGAACGTCTGCACCTCGCTGGTCGTGCTGGGCGTACATCGCGACGGGGGCTTCAGCGAATACGCGGCGGTACCCGCTAAAAATGCCTGGCCTATCCCCGGTGACATTCCGGATAGACACGCCGTCATGGTTGAGCCCTTCACCATCGCCGCCAACGTGACGGGACAGGCCTGCCCCACCGGGCAGGACGTCGCGCTGGTTTACGGCGCAGGGCCGATGGGGCTGGTCACCGTGCAGGCGCTGAAGGGCGTCTATAAGGTGAAGCAGGTTATCGTGGTTGACCGCATCGACGAACGCCTGAAAATGGCCCAGCGCAGCGGCGCGGACTGGGTCTTAAATAACAGCGAACAGTCGCTGCAGGCCGCGCTGGACGAAAAAGGCATCAAGCCGACGTTAATCATTGATGCCGCCTGTCACCCGGCGATTTTGCAGGAAGCGATAACCCTGGCCTCTCCGGCGGCGCGTATCATATTGATGGGATTCTCCAGCGAGCCGAGCCAGATAGTCCAGCAGGGCATCACCGGTAAAGAGCTGGCGATCTTCTCTTCGCGCCTGAATGCCAACAAATTCCCGGTCGTCATCGACTGGCTGCAAAAAGGGCTGATCGACCCGGACAAACTGATCACCCATACCTTTGACTATCACCATGTAACAGACGCCATTGAGCTGTTTGAGAAAGACCAGCGGCAGTGCTGCAAAGTCTTGCTCACGTTCGGGCAATAATCATTTACGCGGTTAAGAGCCTGCGCAGACAGGCTCTATGTGGTACGCATCTTACCCTTCAGAGATAGCCATTATGACGCAAGCACAACCTCAAAGAACCACCTCCGATCTGGTGAAAGCCGCCGTTTCCGGCTGGCTGGGCACCGCCCTGGAGTTTATGGACTTTCAGCTTTACTCGCTGGGGGCTGCCCTGGTCTTTCACGAGATCTTCTTCCCGGAACAGTCAGCCGCGATGGCGCTGATCCTCGCGATGGGGACATACGGCGCAGGCTACATAGCACGCATTGTCGGCGCCTTTATCTTCGGCAGAATGGGCGACAGCATTGGCCGTAAGAAGGTGCTGTTTATCACCATCACCATGATGGGGATCTGCACCACGCTGATTGGCGTCCTGCCGACCTACGCGCAGATCGGGATTTTTGCTCCCGTTCTGCTGGTGACGCTGCGCATTATTCAGGGGCTAGGGGCCGGGGCGGAGATTTCCGGGGCCGGGACCATGCTGGCGGAGTACGCGCCGAAAGGCAAACGCGGCATCATCTCCTCGCTGGTGGCGATGGGCACAAACTGCGGGACGCTGAGCGCAACGGCGATCTGGGCGGTAATGTTCTTTGCCCTCGACCGTGAAGAGCTGATTGCCTGGGGCTGGCGCGTGCCGTTCCTCGCCAGCGTCGTGGTGATGATTTTCGCCATCTGGCTGCGAATGAACCTGAAAGAGAGCCCGGTGTTTGAGAAAGTGAACGACGCGCAAAGCGTGCAGCCGGACACTTCGCTGGGTTCAATGGTGAAAAGTAAATCCTTCTGGCTGGCGACCGGCCTGCGTTTTGGCCAGGCGGGCAACTCGGGTCTGATCCAGACGTTCCTGGCGGGGTATCTGGTCCAGACGCTGCTGTTCGATAAAGCCATCCCTACCGACGCGCTGATGATAAGCTCCATTCTCGGGTTTATCTCCATTCCGCTGCTGGGCTGGCTTTCCGATAAAGTAGGGCGCCGTCTGCCGTACATTATCCTCAATATCTCCGCCATTCTTCTCGCGTATCCGATGCTGTCGATCATCGTTGATAATAGCTATGCGCCGGGGACAATCATGCTCTCGATCATCGTTATCCATAACTTCGCCGTGCTGGGGCTGTTTGCGCTGGAAAATATCACCATGGCGGAGATGTTTGGCTCGCGAAATCGCTTTACCCGTATGGCTATCTCGAAAGAGGCGGGCGGTCTGGTGGCGGTGGGCTTTGGTCCGGTGCTGGCGGGGATCTTCTGCAATATGACCGGCTCCTGGTGGCCGATTGTCGCCATGCTGGTGGCCTATTCCGCGATTGGGCTGGTCTCGGCGATCCTGATGCCGGAAGTGCGCGACCGTGATTTGAGCGCGGCGCACGACGCAGCGGAGTCCGCACCAGAAGAGAGTGTGGGTTACGGCGCGGTCTCCTCGCGGCGCTAGTGGTTCATAACTTGCGTGACATGTCACACAACTTTAGCTTTATGTCACACCACATGAGCAAAAGTTAATATAAATCAAAATCTCAAACGGCAGTATCAGTATGGTTGATGGCAGTTACTTTTTTACCCCAACTGCCATTCTAGTTGGTGTAGTCAGCAGGCGCTGCCGCTTCTGAAGGCGCGGCAGCGGTCCACGGCTTTCTAATTAACGAGTCTTAATCATGGAAAACACCTTATTACAGGCCAACGCGACGCTGCCTCAGTACGATCGCGACAGCCTTCAACCACGCATTGTTCATCTGGGTTTTGGCGCCTTTCACCGGGCGCACCAGGCGGTATACGCCGACATCCTCGCCGCTGAGTACGGCAGCGACTGGGGCTACTGTGAGGTTAACCTGATTGGCGGCGAGCAGCAGATTGCCGATCTGAACGCGCAGGATAACCTGTACACCGTGGCGGAGATGTCTGCTGACGCATGGACATCCCGCGTGGTTGGCGTGGTTAAAAAAGCGCTGCATGCACAGGTCGACGGGCTGGAGTGCGTGCTGGCGGCGATGTGCGAACCGCAGGTGGCAATTGTCTCGCTGACCATCACCGAGAAAGGGTACTGCCACTCACCGGCGACCGGACAACTGATGCTCGATCACCCGTTTATCGTCGCCGACCTGCAAAACCCGCACCAGCCGAAATCCGCGCCGGGCGTGGTGGTGGAAGCGCTGACGCGTCGCAAAGCGGCGGGTCTGCCCGCGTTTAGCGTGATGTCCTGCGACAACATGCCGGAGAACGGCCACGTGATGCGCAATGTGACCTGCGCTTACGCCCGAGCGGTAGACGGCGAGCTGGCGGACTGGATCGAGGCTAACGTCACCTTCCCGTCAACCATGGTGGATCGCATCGTGCCGGCGGTCACTCCCGATACGCTGGATAAAATTGAGCAGCTGACCGGCGTGCGTGACCCGGCGGCGGTCGCCTGTGAACCGTTCCGCCAGTGGGTGATCGAGGATAACTTTGTGGCAGGACGTCCAGAGTGGGAAAAAGCCGGTGCCGAGCTGGTGTCAGACGTGATCCCGTTTGAAGAGATGAAGCTGCGCATGCTCAACGGCAGCCACTCCTTCCTGGCGTACCTGGGCTATCTGGCCGGTTACCCGCATATCAACGACTGTATGGAAGATGAGAACTACCGCCTCGCCGCGCATACGCTGATGCTTAACGAGCAGGCGCCCACGCTGAAAGTGAAGGGTGTTGATTTAGGTCGCTATGCCGATCTCCTGATTGCCCGCTACAGCAACCCGGCCCTGCGCCATCGGACATGGCAAATCGCGATGGACGGCAGCCAGAAGCTCCCGCAGCGTATGCTGGACTCCGTGCGCTGGCACCTGGTGCATCAGAAGCCTTTCCCACTGCTGGCGCTGGGCGTGGCAGGGTGGATGCGTTATGTCGGCGGTGTTGACGAGCAGGGTAATGCCATCGACGTGAGCGACCCGCAGCTGGCGGTGATTCAGGCGGCGGTGAAAGGTAGTGCCGAAGGGGAAAACCGGGTTAACGCGCTGCTCGGCATTGAGTCCATTTTTGGGAAAGAGTTGCCGCGAGAAAAAGCCTTCACAGACGCCGTGATGAGCGCATATCTGACGCTGCTGCAGAAGGGGGCAAAGAACACGGTTGCGGAGTGCGTGTCACATCTGTAATTCAACACATGCCGCCGTTCGCGGCGGCATGTTGGCGCACAATTTAGTGCATACCCAGACGAATCAGTTCAATCGGTTCGAACTTACCTTCGCATCCTTCCACTTCAACCGTTTTGCTGCGGCGCACCTGCGCGGCATCCAGCCCGTCGCTGTGGATTGCTTTAATCACGCCGGTTTTGCCCGTGCCGCTAATCATGACGCGGCTGCCGGTGGTGATTGCATTGCGGTTACGGTCGTATGTCATCATGGTATTTTCTCCTCTCTAACCTGTTCGTTACGGCGCTATTTCGGGTTATGCCGTTCACGGGGCATATAAATACGCCTGTCCGCGCTTCATGTTTTTGTTTTTGATCAAAATCACACTTTTTTCTTTATTTCGTCTGGCGCTGACGGTTCAGGACGGTAATTTACAAAGTGGACCATTATTTTCATTAATTGATAGTTTCGGCAGGGAAGCGTTGAGGGTTGGTTTATATTCCCGATGTCATCCTGTGTGCAGGAAATAACCCTTCATCGGAATAAGGAGTCAGGCTTATGTATAAGAGCATTTTGATGCCTGTAGACGTGTTTGAAATGGATTTGAGCGACAAAGCGGTTCGCCACGCGGCAAACCTTGCGAAGGCAGAGGGCGCGTCGATTACCCTGGTCAACATTCTGCCTGCCAGCAGCCGGTCTCTGCTGCGCGGGTTCAACGCCGATATTAAAAAGTTTGAAGAGTATATGACCGCAGAATCCGGTAAGAAAATGAACGAGTTAAAAAGACTGTTCGATATCGCCCCAGAGAATATTCATAGCATGGTGCGTTTTGGCAACGTCCGGGATGAAATTATCAGGCTGAGCAAGGAGGGGGAATATGATGCGATTGTGATCGGGTCGAAAAACCCGAGCATCTCCACGCATCTGCTGGGTTCAAATGCGGAATCTATTCTGCGCTACGCCACGATCCCGGTGTTAGTCGTTCGCTAATCACGCCGCCGCACCCGAAAGGGGCGGCGAATATTACTCTTCGCTAAACCACTCGCTATTTTCCTGACGAATAAGCTGCACGGATTCGCTAATTTCCTGCAGATGCAGCGTCATCGCTTTTTCCACACCGTCCGGGTCGCGTTTTTCCAGCGCGCTGAAAATATCATGATGCTGTCGGAGCAGCATTTCCGGCGGGGAGACGTGATCGAGGCTCATATAGCGCACGCGGTCAATGGTGGCCTTGATGTTCTCGATGGTGTCCCAGGCCAGCTGACAATCCGCGATCTGCGCCAGCTTCTGGTGGAATTCATCATCAAGCTGGAAGAAATCATTGAGCTGCTTACGGTCAATCGCAATACGCTGCTGGTGAAGGTTCTGCTCAAGCTGGTAACACTGGTTGTCGTTGATAAGCGTTGCGGCGCGGCGCGCCACCGCGCATTCAATGGCCTGGCGAACGAAACAGCCGTTGCGTACCTGAGAGAGTGAAATTTTGTTCACGTAGCTGCCGCGCTGCGGGCGGATCTGAATCAGTCCGTTTTCAGCAAGCTTAATAAACGCTTCACGTACCGGCTGACGGGAAACATCAAAACGCACGGAGACCTCTTTTTCAGAAAGCGGCGTTCCCGGTGGGATCAGGCAATGGACAATATCACGTCGCAAAATGCGATAGATTTGCTGGTTAACGGGCTGGGTGGGATTGAGTTGCGATTCAGCGGCCATGAGTTGTCATTTCTCAGAGAGTTAGCCTGAACATACTACCATTCTTTTATAACCCGAAACAGACCCGGCCCGCAGGCCGGGAAGGGCGGATTTAGCCACGATGGACGCTAAGTCCTGCAAAACTCTGGCTGACTGGCATCATTTCCACGGTATTGATGTTGACGTGTTTTGGCAGCGTCGCCACCCACCAGACCGTTTCGGTCACATCTTCCGGCGTCAGCGCGTTAGCATTTTCGTAGGTTTTGCCCGCTTTCGCGTCATCGCCTTTGAAACGCACGTTGGAAAACTCGGTGCCGCCCACCAGACCCGGCTCGATATCGGTGACGCGAATGGCGGTGCCGTGCAGGTCGGTACGCAGGTTAAGGCTGAACTGGCGCACAAACGCTTTCGTCGCGCCATAGACGTTGCCGCCTGCGTAAGGCCAGCTTCCGGCGGTGGAGCCAATGTTGATAATGTGGCCGCGGTTGCGCTCGACCATGCCCGGCAGCACCGCACGGGTCATATAGACCAGCCCTTTGTTGTTGGTATCGATCATGTTTTCCCAGTCTTCAACGCTGGCTTTGTGGGCTGGCTCCATGCCCAGCGCCAGACCGGCATTGTTGACCAGCACGTCGATGGCGCGCCACTCGGCGGGCAGGTTGGCAATCATCTCTTCAATGGCCGCGCGGTTACGCACGTCCAGCTGCGCGGTCAGGATGCTGTCGCCTAATTCGTCCTTCAGCTCCTGCAGGCGCTCCTGACGACGGCCCGTGGCAATAACCTTGTGCCCGTTGGCGACGAAGCGACGCGTGATGCTTTCACCAAAACCTGCCGTTGCCCCGGTAACTAAAATAATCATCTCACTGTTCCTCAACGCTTTTTGTGTTGTACTAACATAGCACGGCCGCAGAGGGTGCGTTAAGGCAACATTTGTATGACGGCGTTGCAGGGGATGGCGGCCTGGCCTACTCTGGGAGGATACCCGTACTCAGGAGCGAAAGATGACGGCCACGAATCCCTTTTTTGACATCAGCCTGCTGCCCTATCAGGCCCCCCATTTTGATGAAATCACCGACGATCACTATCGCCCGGCCTTCGATGAAGCGCTTCGCCAGAAGCGGGCGGACGTAGACGCTATTGTGTCCCAAACTGCTGCGCCGGACTTCACCAACACCGTGCTGGCGCTGGAGAAAAGCGGTGCCATGCTCTCGCGCGTCAGCAGCGTGTTCTTCGCCATGACCTCCGCGAATACCAATACGTACCTGCAGGAGCTTGAGGAACAGTTCTCCACCGAGCTTGCCGCGTTGGCGAACGACATCTGGCTGAATGACGTGCTTTTCGCCCGCGTGGAGAGCGTCTGGCAGGATCGTGCCGCGCTGGACGCCGAATCCCGCCGGCTGGCCGAGGAGACGTATCAGCGGTTTATTCTGGCCGGCGCGCGTCTCAATGAAACGGAAAAAGCCGAGCTGAAGGCGCTGAATACCGAGGCGGCGACCCTGACCAGCCAGTTCAATCAGCGTCTGCTGGCTGCCGATAAGACGGGCGGGCTGGTGGTGGATTACGCGCACCAGCTTGATGGGCTCAGCGCCAGCGAGATTGCCGACGCGGCGCAGGCTGCCGCGGAGCGAGGGCTAAACGATCGCTGGCTGATCCCGCTTCTGAACACGACCCAGCAGCCCGCGCTTTCCGCGCTGCGCAATCGTCAGACCCGCGAAAACCTGTTCAACGCTGGCTGGACGCGCACCCAGAAAGGGGATGAAAACGACACTCGCGATCTGATCCTCCGCCTTACGGCGCTGCGTGCGCGGCAGGCTCGCCTGCTGGGCTTTGAGGATTACGCCAGCTGGAGCATCGCCGACCAGATGGCGAAAACTTCGGACGCCGCGCTGACCTTTATGCGCGGCATTGTGCCTGCCGCCCGTGCCCGTGCTGAGCGCGAGCAGGCCGATATTCAGAAAGTGATTGATGACGAACAGGGCGGTTTCACCGTGCAGGCCTGGGACTGGGCCTTTTATGCCGAGCGCGTACGTCAGGCAAAATATGCCCTCGATGAATCGCAAATCAAACCCTATTTTGCGCTCAATACCGTTTTGCACGACGGCGTATTCTGGGCCGCAAGCCAGCTGTTTGGCATCCGCTTTGTGGAGCGCTTCGATATCCCGTTGTATCACCCGGACGTCCGCGTCTGGGAAATTTTCGACCACACCGGTGAGGGCATGGCGCTGTTTTACGGCGACTTCTTTGCCCGCGATTCCAAGCAGGGCGGGGCCTGGATGGGGAATTTCGTCGAGCAATCCTTCGAGCTAGCTGCCCGTCCGGTGATCTACAACGTCTGTAACTACCAAAAACCGGCTAACGGCGGCGTTGCGCTTCTCTCCTGGGATGACGTGATCACCCTGTTCCACGAGTTTGGCCATACGCTGCACGGTCTGTTTGCCAGCCAGCGTTTCGCCACGCTCTCCGGGACCAATACGCCGCGCGATTTCGTTGAATTCCCGTCGCAGATCAACGAACACTGGGCCAGCCATCCGCAGGTGTTTACCCACTACGCCCGCCATTACGAAACCGGTGAACCGATGCCGGAGGCGCTGCGTGAAAGCATGCTCAACGCGACCCATTTCAACAAGGGTTATGACATGACGGAGCTGCTGGCTGCCGCGCTGCTGGACATGAACTGGCACGGGATTACCGAAGCCGTTTCGAGCGTTGACGAGTTTGAAGCGGCAGCACTGCAAAAAGAGGGGCTGGATCTGCCCGCCGTTCCGCCGCGCTATCGCAGCAGCTATTTTGCCCATATTTTCGGCGGCGGCTACGCGGCGGGATATTACGCCTACCTGTGGACGCAAATGCTGGCGGACGACGGCTATCAGTGGTTTGTTGAACAGGGCGGCCTGACTCGTGAAAACGGGCAAAAATTCCGCGAGGCGATTTTGTCCCGTGGTAACAGCACGGATCTGGCTGAACTTTATCGGCAGTGGCGCGGGCACGATCCGAAGATTGAACCGATGCTGGAAAATCGCGGGTTGAGCGAATAGAGCCAGCCTCGTCTGAAAAAAGAACCGGGCTTTACGCCCGGTTTTTTTATAGGCTCCAACGTGCTTGTAACGTCTTCTGCAAAAAAAGTTTTAATATGCGTTCTTTATAAATAAAACAGGTGAGATTAAAACTTACTTCGAACAGTATATTTAATTTATCGAGTTTAGGTAGTAAAAGAGTTAATGATTAATAATTTGATCTGGGTTAGAGAAATCAAATATTTTTTAACCTCATATTTTTAGCTATAAATTTTTGTTATTTTGTGCCGATAAATGAAAGTGGCATACAAATCGACGCAGTAGCAGTTAAGAAGGCGAAAGATGACCCTACCTCTGAACAATCCGGGCTTCACCGACACCGAGCCTTCTAAAGGCCTGATAAATAAAACCTTTACCTATATTGTAACGTTGTTGATAAGTATTTTTATTGCGGCAATAATTTCCCTGCTAATAATAAAAGATAATGTGAATGAAATCAGCGACACGCACGATGAATTTTTGTTAAGGAAAGCCCTCGATACCCGCCAGGAAAGCATGCGAAGTCATTTGAAAGACAATGCCGAGTGGGGAGATGCCTACAAACATCTTCATCTGAACACTGACGTTCACTGGGCATGGGATAAGCAGAACCTGGGCAAATCCCTGTATGACAACTTTGGCTACGAAGGGGTGTTTGTTCTCTCGCCGGAAGGGAGCACGCGATACAGCGTCGTTGACGGGAAGCTGAAGCTTCAGGAGCTGGAGCGCTGGTTAGACAAATCAACCAAAGACCGTTTACTCCATGAGTTGAGTATAAAAAAGGGAGTGCCGGTTTCTGTGCTAGCGCTTATCGATTCCGTGCCGGCGATTGTTTCTGCGGAATGGATAACGACGGGCGATGATACGAGCGTGCAAACCATGCCCGGAAAACCGTCGACAATGGTGTTTATAGACAAGTTAACGGCTAAAAAACTCCTCACGATTGGGCAGGATGCCGGTATCCAGAACGTTCGTACTTCTCCCGCTACAGCCACTTCTCAAATAAATAATCAGACAGAATTTACCGTAAGCACCCGGAATGGGGATGTGAAAATTATCTGGGACGGTGAAAATCCCGGCCAGGCGTTAATAATTTATTTTTTGCCATTGCTCATTCTTTCAGTCGTTCTGACGGTATTGATGACGGTGATATTAATGCGCCATATTATGCACAAGGCGAGAATGCTTGACGAAAATACGTTTCTCCTCGAGCAGGCGCGGTTGAATCTTATTACGAGTGAAAAACGATTTCGGGACGTCAGTGAAACAACCAGCGACTGGTTCTGGGAAACAGATTTATCGTTAAGGATAACGTGGCTTTCGGGTCGTTTTTCTACAATAACGGGATATGAAAATAGCAAATGGATAGGCCGCAGGTTGGATGAACTCTTTCCGTCGACAAGCGGATTATCACATGACTGCGCCAGGCAGCGGGACTTAACCGAACGCTTTGAATTTAAAAACTGTCCTTATACTCACGCGCAACAATCCACCTCATATTGCACGCTTCTGGCAAAATTTTCTGCTCAGCCTGATGGAACGGTGGTGTTGCGAGGCGCGGCAACCGACGTTTCTCAGGAAGTTGAAGCAACAAAACGCGTGGAGTTCCTGTCACGCCATGATGAATTAACCGGTCTGCCGAACCGGTATCATATTAAGGAATTTCTGGCTGGCAAGTTAGCGAAAGAAGACCTTAACCACTATCCCTTTGCCATGATTTGCCTTGATTTAGACAAGTTTAAACCCGTCAATGATATTTTCGGGCACTCCACCGGCGATGCCCTGCTTGGCGAGGTCGCTTCACGTCTTAAAAATTGCGTTCGTCGAGGTGATTTTGTCGCACGGCAGGGAGGGGATGAATTTATGCTTCTCCTCGGCAACACCAGCCAGCAAGACCAGATTGAGGAGGTGTGTCGTCGCATCGTGCAAGAGCTTAACCGTCCTTTCGCCATTGAGGGCAATGATGTGGCGATAGGCGTAAGCATGGGCATTGCGCTGGCTCCCCGGGATAGCAGCAGCGCAAACGATCTTCTCCGCTACGCGGATATTGCGCTGTATCAGGCGAAACAATCCGGCAGAAACCGATGGGTCTATTACCGCCCGGATATGTCGGAAAAGTTGACCGAACGCAGGAAACTGGAATTAGAACTCAAGACCGCGATTCGCGAAGAACAGCTCTACCTGGTTTACCAGCCGCGTTATAACCTCAGGTATTCTACTATTGATGCCGTCGAAGCGCTGGTGCGCTGGCAGCACCCGGCTCGGGGGACCATAATGCCCGATCAGTTTATTCCGCTGGCAGAAGAAACCGGGCTGATTATTAGCCTGAGCAACTGGGTCATACGCAAAGCCAGTACGGAGACGAAAGACAAATTGCCGGGATTATCGGTCTCCGTCAATATTTCTGCTATCGAATTCCAGGCAAGCGATCTTGCCGAAAGGATAAAAGAGATCCTTCACGAAACGGGGCTTGAACCCAACCGGCTGGAAATTGAAGTGACTGAAAATGTTACGCTTTCCGACCCGGAAAAAACCTTGCAGACCATGAAGTCCCTCAAAAAAATGGGCGTCCGCATTCTGATTGACGATTTCGGTACCGGCTATGCCTCACTGAGCTATCTGCGGAAGTTTCAGTTTGACGGGCTTAAGCTCGACAAGAGCTTTATTTTTACCCTGGGGGACTCGCCGCAGAACCAGTCAGTCGTGGAGAAAATTATCGACCTGGGGAAAGCCTATTCCATGGCGGTAACCGCAGAAGGGGTGGAGACCGCCGAACAGCTGTCTTTTCTGAAAAAAAATAAATGTGATGAAGTTCAGGGCTACCTACTTGGAAAACCGGCCGCCATTACGGACTTAAATTTAAACGCCAACAGAGTAAATCTCTAAATCGCGCTTTCACTCAGGGCTGCGTAAATGAAAAACCGGGCTTCGCGCCCGGTTTTTGTTATCCGCTATCCGTTCGTATTCACGAGCGTAAACGCCGCTTTCTATCTCACGACCAGGACAGGGCATTTCGCATGCCGAACCACTGCCGCAGCGTTCGAACCCAACAGATACGTCGATATGTCAGGTTTGTGGGAAGCGATGATAATCAGGTCGGCATCGATCGTGTCAGCGAGCTTAAGGATTTGATCCTTTGGAGATCCCGTCACGGCGTGAGTCTGTACCTTGTCTGGAGGAATTTTGAATTGCTTAACGATTTCATCCAGCTTCGCTAAGGCCGCGTGCTGGAACTCTTTCAGCTTCGGCATTTCTACCGAATAGGCCAGGCCTAATGATGAATAATACGGAAGCGATGGAATGACGGTAAGAAAGTGAACTTTAGCTGTGTTAAGTGCTGTATGTGCCTGAACGAAGGGGATAACCATGTGCGTCAGGCTATCCTCCGAAATGTCAATTGGAACCAAAATTGAATTATACATTTGTCCCTCCTGAGTGTTTTTCACACAATTCAGGGTAGACCGTTAATTTCAGGAAAACAGAGAGCAAGCTGTCATAACGAGTACAAATTTCGGTTATGTGATAGGCGTACAGTGGAACCTGCCCTGATCTCGCTAACGTGGCGTGACAACGAACAGGGGCATTCGGGGATGAATCTCTCCGCGTCAAGGTCCGTTTTCTGCAAAACGCCAAAGCCTCAACCGGGCGCAATGCCCGGTACCTTGTTCATATTGCGTGACAGCTGACGGACGCGATAATTTTATTTCCGCCCATATTCCCCATAATCAGATCGAGTAATTTTCGGTATTCCTCCCGGGTCATCACCTCCGCGCGAATTTCAGTTTTACCTTCTGTTTGCGCCGTAGCGGAATAAATTGCTTTCAGACTTAACGTCAACTCTTTCGCCATGTTTACGACGCTTTGCCGCACCGCATCTTCATGCTCATCATTACAGGTGATTTTAAGGACATAGCATTTTTCGCCTTCATGTAGCACGGGCAGTTGATTAATTCGCTGCGCGGCTTCGCGAAGCAATATGTTAGCGCAGAGAATAATTAGGCTGGCCATAGCGGCATTCCAGAACTGGCCTAATCCGCACAGTACACCAATTCCGGCCGAGCACCACAGCGTTGCGGCGGTATTCAAACCACGAATATTCATTCCTTCACGCATAATGACGCCAGCGCCAAGAAAGCCGATTCCGGAGACGATCTGCGCTGCGATACGCCCCGGGCTATCAGGTGAAGTCGATACCGAACTTAAAATGAACACTGCCGCACCCGTGGCAACCAGTGCATTGGTACGAAGCCCGGCCATACGCTGGCGCCACTGTCTTTCCGCGCCAATAATTGCGCCCAGCAGCATCGCTGCGAGCAGATGAGAGATATAAGGAAACATCAGCCTGTCGCCTGTTAACGTTATTAAATAATAAGCGTCAGTGCTTTGCTAAGCACATCATAACGCCGTTTAAATGCTAAGCGTGTCAGGACAACGGTGGCGGAAAGAGTGAATGAGTAAACATGAACATGCGATGCCCCACAAATTGAGTGGTTCTTACTGTATCGGGATACAATCGCTTAAAGAGGATTGCTGCCCACCGTTTCAGGTAAGCAGCGAGAAAATCGCGCTAGCTTACCTTCGTATCGACGATAAAATAACTTTCCAACGAAGGACTCCTGTGAAAATTTATTGCCAGTATAGTCAGGGGCGATAATGAGTAAAGCGAAAAAACAGACTCCGTTATGAATTGTTTAAGTTCGGAAAGCATGTTTTTTTAAGACGTCATCTGATTTTCAAAAATACCCGGTATACTACATTTTCTTTTTTACAGGCGATAACAGGCAAAGGCAGGAAGTATGTCTCTTCGTTCGCTGCGGGCATTGTGCCTGACAAGTTTTTTCATTGCGGATGTCCGCGATGGCCTCGGTCCTTTTCTCGGTATTTTTCTGACCGAACGCCACTGGACCCCCGATGATATCGGCATCCTGATGACGGCCGGTGGGCTGGCGGGACTACTCGCTACGCTGCCGGCGGGATTCATCACCGACACCTCGCGCAGCAAGCGGACCGTGCTGGCGCTGGTGTGCCTGCTCATCACCCTTAGCACGCTCCTGCTGTGGTTTAGCCAGCAGAGCGCTGTTGTCGCTGTTTCGCAAATCGTCACCGGTATCTGTGCGGCGTTTGTCGGTCCGCTGATCGCCGGAATTACCCTGGGGCTGACCGGTCAGGGCGGGTTCAGCGCGCAGATGGGCAAAAATGAGGCGTTCAATCACGGCGGCAACTTTGTTACCGCACTGATTGCAGGCGGCATTGCGTGGTACTGGGGCGTCGGCGGGATTTTCCTGCTGATGACCTGTACCACGCTGTTAACGCTCTGCGCGCTGCTTGCCATTCGCAACGGGGATATCGACAACGACGCCGCACGAGGACTCTCTTCTTCAGCGAGCCTGCCGGTTCCCGGATTTGCCGTGCTGATAAAAAACCGGGCGCTGTTCGTGACCGGACTGACGCTGCTGCTGTTTCACCTGGCGAACGCCGCGCTGCTGCCGATGCTGAGCATGAGGGTGGCCGCGGCGCCCGCCTCGATCAACCCCGGTTTGTACGCGGCGGGCACCGTTATCATCTCCCAGGCCGTGATGATCCCCGTCGCCATCTGGGTCGCTAACCGAATAGACCGCTACGGCTACTGGCGCTTAATTATGCTGGCGCTGCTGGTGATGCCGGTGCGCGCGGCGCTGGCGGCGTCTACGGACGCGCCGCTCATGATGATCCCGGTACAAATCCTCGACGGGCTGGCCGCAGGGATTCTGGGCGTCGCGGTACCGTCTTTTATCGTGGTGCTGTTGCGCGGGAGCGGGCACGTCAATGCCGGGCAGAGTGTGGTGATGCTGATGCAGGGGGTCGGGGCATCCATGAGCCCGGCGTTAACCGGCACGATTGCGGGTCATTACTCATTTGCCACGGCATTCAGCGTCCTGAGCGCGATTGCGCTGGTGGCCGTACTGCTATGGTGGTGCTTTGCGCACCGGACCTGGGAAACAGACAGTACGCCGGGTGGGGCATAGACGCCACCCGGCGTCACGCTTACGCCAGTTCGTTAGGGCACGCTTCGCCCTTTTCCAGCTGCTGCAGGTTACCCAGCGTGGTTTCCGAAATGCTGATCAGCGCTTCGGCAGTCAGAAACGCCTGGTGTCCGGTAAACAGCACGTTATGACAGGCAGACAGGCGGCGGAACACGTCGTCCTGGATCACATCATTCGACTTGTCTTCAAAGAACAGATCGCGTTCGTTCTCGTACACGTCCATCCCCAGCGCGCCAATTTTCTGGGTTTTCAGCGCTTCGATAGCGGCCTGAGAGTCAACCAGCCCGCCGCGGCTGGTGTTGATGATCATAACGCCATCTTTCATCTGGTCAAACGCCGCCTGGTTGAGCAGGTGGTAGTTCTCCGGCGTCAGCGGGCAGTGCAGGGAGATCACGTCAGACTGCGAGAACAGGGTCGGCAGGTCGACGTATTCCACGCCCAGCTCCAGCGCAGCGGCGCTTGGATACGGATCGAACGCCAGCAGACGCATGCCGAAGCCTTTCAGAATGCGCAGGGCGGCGATGCCGATTTTACCGGTGCCGATCACGCCCGCGGTTTTGCCGTACATGGTAAAGCCGGTCAGCCCTTCCAGCGAGAAGTTGGCATCACGGGTACGCTGATAAGCGCGGTGAATACGACGGTTGAGCGACATCATCATGCCAATCGCATGTTCCGCGACCGCTTCCGGGGAGTACGCCGGGACGCGCACCACCCTCAGACCCAGCTCTTTCGCCGCGTCGAGGTCCACGTTATTAAAGCCCGCGCAGCGCAGGGCGATATATTTCACCCCCTGTTTTTTCAACTCTTCCAGCACCGGACGACTGCCGTCGTCGTTAACAAAAATGCAGACGCCTTCACAGCCGTGCGCCGTTTTGGCGGTTTTTTCGGACAGCAGAAAGTCGAAAAATTCAAGCTCAAACCCGTAAGCCTCGTTAACATGTTGCAGATACTTTTTGTCGTACTGCTTTGTGCTATATACCGCGAGTTTCATAAGACTTTCTCCAGTGATTTTGCATTCACGTTAGCATGATTAAAATTATCTTACAATTTATAAAATATTATTGAATTCAATAAGTTCTATCAATTATTCTAGAGCATATGTGCACCCTAACTCCATGATATTCTTGCTACGAGGAATCTTTGGCGTGAATCTGGTTAGGGCGTGTAGAGAAAAATGCAGTGGGTTGAGGATGCAAAAAAAGCCTGTCTGAATTACGTTAAAGAATGGCAAGAGGATGTGAAAACTGCAATCCTTCTGGATGTGATGGGACGATATTAGGAACCGGGTGAGTTTCTGATAAAGAGGGAGAATGATGCATGTCGCAACAACTGGGGTTGTCCTTATCTCCGCCAATGCTGCCCGCTTTGTACTATTTCATTGTATCTATAGTAGTTTTTTTCTTTTTATATTTCGGGAAACAGAAGATTACCCGGCTAAGAAAACACCCACTGTTCATTGCCTATATGCTGTTTGTGATAGCCATTGCAGCCATCCAGATTAACGTTTTTGCCAACGGCTATGAGTTTGTTAGCGGTTTTTTACATATCGATTTTGATCCCTGGCGGTACGACTCGGTGTACTGGGGGTCATTGATATTCGCAATGCTTTACCTGCTGGCAGTGCCCAGGAACAGGTATTAATTACGCAGTTATTCCGGCTTCTTTGCCTGAAATTATGCGTAACCCACTGAATCTAAATTGTGTTCTTTAGGTTACGCATAGCAAAAAAGTTACCTCATACTATTTACAGCATCTATCCTTAATCTTGGCGTTAACTTCAACTCAACCGCTAAACATGCGACAATGATCGGCACTGCCGGCTTAATTCTTTCGCTAAATCAGGATATTAACTGCCCATGAAGGGTAAATACAAAGCCGCTCTTGCGCTTTTACTGCTGTTCATACTGTTGCCGCTGACGCTGCTGATGACGCTCGCTCAGTGGGTACCGACGCTCGCCGGGATCTGGCTGCCCGTCGGGACGCGCATCGCTTTCGAAGAGAGTCCGAAACTTACCCGCCACGCGCTGGTGATCCCCGATCTTCGCTATCTGGTTGAAGACTGCGAAATTGCCCGCATCGATAACGTTACGCTGTCACATCCGAGCCGCTGGAAGCTGGATGTCGGCGCTCTGGATCTCAATTCCGTCTGTTTGAGCAAAATTCCCCAGTCTGCACCCTCAACGGTTGCCCCCAAAACGCTGGCACAGTGGCAGGCGGTATTACCGAATACCTGGATCACGGTTCACCGTCTGACGCTGTCGCCCTGGCAGCAGTGGCAGGGCGAGCTGCGTGCGTCGCTGACGCCGTCCAGTCAGGAGATCGCCTATAAAGGCGAGCAGGTGAGCATTAAAGGCACGCTTCGCGGTCAGACGCTCTCGGTCAGCCAGTTCGATGTACAGCTCCCGGACCAGCCGCAGCCGATTAAGCTGGTGGGCGAGTTTACCCTGCCGCTGGTGCCGGATGGCGTGCCGGTGAAAGGCCACGCGGTCGCGACCTTTAACGTGCCACAGTTAACGTCTCTGGTCGATGCCGATCTGGACTGGGAAGACAATCAGGGACAGCTGGTGGTGATGGCGCGGGACAATCCCGATCCGCTGCTCGACCTGCCGTGGCAGGTCACGGCGGAGCAGCTGAACATCAGCGACGGGCGCTGGAACTGGGATCTCTCGGGTATGCCGCTGAGCGGCCGGGTGTCTCTTCGCGCCGACAGCTGGCAGCAGGGGCTCGATAAAACCACCCTGACCGGACGGCTGAATGTGCTTACTCAAGGTGATGCGGGGAAAGGCAACGCGGTACTGAACATTGGGCCCGGCAGGCTCAGCATGGAAAACAGCGACATGCCCCTGCATCTGAGCGGCGAGGCGAAGCAAAACGATCTTATTCTTTACGCCAAATTGCCCGCAACGCTGACCGGCAGTCTGTATGAACCGCAGCTGGCCTTTGAGCCGGGCGCGCTGCTCCGCTCGCGCGGGCGCATCATTGACTCACTCGATATCGATGAAATCCGCTGGCCGCTGGCGGGCGTGAAGCTGACGCAGAAGGGCGTGGACGGTCGATTACAGGCGATTCTGCGCGCTCATGAAAACCAGATGGGTGATTTTGAACTCCACCTGGACGGCCAGGCCAACGACTTTTTACCTGATAACGGTCTGTGGCAGTGGCGCTACTGGGGAAAAGGCGGCTTTACGCCGATGCATGCCCGCTGGGATGTCGCCGGGAAAGGCGAGTGGCGCGACAATCTTATTGAGCTGACGGCGCTCTCCACCGGTTTTGACAAGCTCCAGTACGGCACGATGGAGGTCAGCAAGCCGCGTCTGGTGCTGGATCGGCCGGTGCGCTGGCTTCGTGACCCCGAAAAACCGGCCTTCAGCGGCGCGCTGTCGCTCAACGCCGGGCAAACCCGTTTCTCCGGCGGCAGCGCGTTGCCGCCCTCGGTCCTGACCTTCAGCGTCGACGGTACCGACCCGACCATTTTCCAGTTTAAGGGCGACCTCCATGCGGACAAAATCGGCCCGGTACAGGTGAACGGACGCTGGGATGGCGTGCGCCTTCGCGGGCAGGCCTGGTGGCCGAAACAGTCGCTCACCGTCTTCCAGCCGCTGATCCCGCCGGACTGGAAAATGACGCTGCGCGACGGGGAGCTTTACGCGCAGGTCGCCTTCTCGGCGGCGGTCGATCAGGGCTTTGAGGCCGGTGGGCACGGCGTGCTGAAATCCGGCAGCGCCTGGATGCCGGATAACCAGATTAACGGCGTCGATTTTGTGCTGCCGTTCCGATTCAGCGAGGGAACCTGGTCCCTCGGCACGCGCGGTCCGGTCACCTTGCGCATTGGCGAAGTGGAAAACCTGGTGACCGCGCGCAACATTACCGCCGATCTACAGGGGGACTATCCCTGGACGGAGGACAATCCGCTGCTCCTCACCAACGTGAAGGTGGAAACCCTCGGCGGGAAGATCACCATGCAGCAGCTGCGGATGCCTCAGCACGATCCGGCCCTGCTGCGCGTGGAAAATATCTCCTCCAGCGAGCTGATCAGCGCCGTCAATCCAAAGCAGTTTACCATGTCAGGGCCGGTGAGCGGGGCGCTGCCGTTCTGGCTGGACAACGAAAAATGGATCATTAAAGATGGCTGGCTGACCAACCCGGGGCCCATGACGCTGCGCATCGACAAAGATACGGCCGACGCCATTGTCAAAGACAATATGGTGGCGGGCGCGGCGATTAACTGGCTCCGCTATATGGAAATTTCGCGTTCGTGGACGAGAATCAATTTAGATAATCTGGGTGAATTAACCATGCAGGCGACCATCAAGGGGACCAGCCGGGTGGATGGCAAAAGCAGCTCCGTCAACCTGAACTATACCCATGATGAGAATGTCTTTACCCTCTGGCGCAGCCTGCGCTTTGGGGACAACCTGCAAACCTGGTTTGAGCAACATGCGGCGATACCTGCTCCCCGCAGTTTGACTGGCAAGGAAAGTGAGGAACAACAATGAAAAAGATGGCTGGTGTGCTCACCGTTGCCGTTGCCGCGCTACTGACCGGCTGTACGCCGCGCATTGAAGTCGCTGCGCCAAAGGAGCCGATTACCATCAATATGAATGTCAAAATCGAACATGAAATCCATATTAAGGTCGATAAAGACGTTGAAACCCTGCTGAAATCGCGCAGCGATCTGTTCTGAGGATGCCATGAAACGATTAGCTCTGATTTTACTGGCGCTGGGGATGAACGTGCAGGCGGCTGCGCTGACCTTAAACGATGCCCGGGCGCAGGGGCGCGTGGGGGAAACCCTGAGCGGCTATCTTGCCCCGATTCAACAGGACGCGGAAACGCTGGCGCTGGTCAATCGTATCAATGCGGCGCGCGCGGAAAACTACCAGAAGCTGGCTGACAGCAATAATTTGCCGGTCGATGAAGTGGCTAAAATGGCCGGTCAGAAACTGGTTGCCCGCGCGCAGCCGGGCGAATACGTGAAGGGCATTAACGGAAAATGGCTCAAAAAGTAGTTAGCGGTAGCGCCTGCGGTATTCACCCGGCGAGACGCCAAAACGCTGCTTAAACGCCGTAGAAAAATGGCTATGGTCGGTGAACCCCCAGCTGTAGCCAATCCCCGCCAGCTTTTCATCATCACCGGTAGATTGCAGTGCCTGCGCGCAGAGATCCAGACGACGGTTTTTGATGTACTGCGCCACCACCAGCCCCTTCTCGGCAAACATGCGGTAAAGGCTGCGCACGGACATGCCGCTCTCGGCGGCAATCCATTCCGGGCGCAGCGATTCAGACTGAATATGGTCGTCAATCAGCGCCACCACATGCTGGAACTGGCGCTCCTTGCGCGGCTGAATGATTTCACGCTGCTGGAATGCGGGGCGCAGCAGGCAGATCATCGCCTCGAGCGCCGCTTCGCTCTCCCGGTCGCTCAGGTCGGCATTGTTCATGCTCTCCATCAGCAGGCGATGGCTCAGCTGTACCGTGGGCAAGGTGCGGGAAAGGGCGGTCGCGCAGCTTATCTCCTGGAAACGACACTGCTGCTCAATAATCTGACGGGGAACCAGCAGCGAGATCTGACGGGATTTTTCCCGCCAGTTGATCGAGCAGGGACGCGACGCGTCAATCAGCGTGATATCACCGGTTCTGAGCAGCGCGCGACGGTCATCCTGCTCAATTTCCGCGCTGCCTTCGAGCTGGAACACGGTATAGAACCAGGCATCGTTACTCTGAGCGATCTCCTGACGGGAGCGGAACAGGTTAACCCCGCCTGCGGTCACGGTGCTGAGCTTCAGGCTGCGCGCATAGCTGGTCTCCAGCTCGCCGAAGAATTTCCCCCCGGTGGGCTGCGCGTTAAAACGCCCGCAAACCTGGTTAATTTGCGCCAGCCACTGCTGATACTGTTCCTGCTCGCTTGCACACGCCATCGTTTCTCTCACTGCACCGTCAACGTTTTCGCATTGTTGCATTTGTGTTGCATTTTGTCAGAGCTATGAGGCTGACTATAGGAAAGAACACTCACCGGTAACAGCGATATAAGCGGCAATTATCGCGATTTGCGGAGCCTGTCACAGGTGGCAAAGCGAATGTCACAGAGACAAAAGCGAGAACGCAAAACCCCACTTAGACTGGATGGACACCCTGCGAAGAATAACGAAGGAGTATCCTATGTCTGAATCACAGGTGGCCATTCAGCCTGCCGTACAACAATTTTTAGACCGACAGCATGGCCTGTGGATTGAAGGGCGTCAGGCCGCGTCGGATAGCGAAAAGCGGCTGAACGTCTTCAACCCGGCCACGGGAGAGGTCATTGCCTCGACTGCCGATGCCAGCGTCGACGACGTTGATCGTGCCGTCATGTCCGGCTGGCGCGCGTTTGTCGCCCGCAGCTGGGCCGGAAAACTGCCGGCGGAGCGCGAGCGGATCCTGCTTCATTTCGCCGATCTGGTTGAACAGCACAGCGAGGAGCTGGCCCAGCTTGAAACGCTGGAGCAGGGCAAATCCATCAACATTTCCCGCATGTTTGAAGTCGGCTGCACCCTGAACTGGATGCGCTATACCGCCGGGCTGACCACCAAAATTTCGGGTAAGACCCTCGACCTTTCCATTCCGCTGCCGCAGGGCGCCCGCTATCAGGCGTGGACGCGTAAAGAGCCGGTTGGCGTGGTGGCCGGGATTGTGCCCTGGAACTTCCCGCTGATGATCGGGATGTGGAAAGTGATGCCTGCGCTGGCCGCCGGCTGCTCTATTGTCATCAAGCCGTCAGAGACCACGCCGCTGACCATGCTGCGCGTGGCGGAGCTGGCAAGCGAAGCGGGTATTCCGGACGGGGTGTTCAACGTGGTGACCGGGAGCGGCGCGGTGTGCGGCGCAGCGCTGACCTCGCATCCGCATATTGCAAAGGTGAGCTTTACCGGCTCAACGGCGACGGGTAAGCAAATCGCCCGCGCGGCGGCGGATACGCTAACCGGGGTGACTCTGGAACTGGGCGGGAAAAACCCGGCCATTGTACTGAAAGACGCGGACCCGGCGTGGGTAATCGAAGGCCTGATGACCGGCAGCTTCCTGAACCAGGGACAGGTGTGCGCGGCGAGCTCGCGCATCTATATTGAAGCGCCGCTGTTTGACACGCTGGTCAGCGGGTTTGAGCAGGCGGTGAAATCCCTGAGCGTCGGGCCGGGCATGTCGCCGGAGGCGTTTATCAACCCGCTGGTGTCGCGCGCGCACTGCGACAAGGTGCAGACCTTCCTTGACGAAGCGAAGTCGCGCAGCGCGGAGCTGATCGTCGGTAACCGGGGGCCGGAAGGCAAAGGCTATTACGTTTCGCCTACGCTGGTGGTGAACCCGGATGCCTCACTGCGCCTGACCCGTGAAGAGGTGTTTGGCCCGGTGGTCAACCTGGTACGCGTCGCCGACGGGGAAGAGGCGCTCCAGCTGGCAAACGACACCGAATATGGCCTGACTGCCAGCGTCTGGACGCAGAATATCAGCAAGGCGCTGGAGTATACCGACCGGCTGCAGGCGGGCACCGTCTGGGTGAACAGCCATACGCTGATTGACGCCAACCTGCCGTTCGGCGGCATGAAGCAGTCCGGCACCGGACGCGACTTCGGTCCGGACTGGCTGGACGGCTGGTGTGAAACCAAATCGGTTTGCGTGCGCTACTAGTAAAAGCAAAAGGCAACCTGGAGGTTGCCTTTTTAGTGTTTGTTCCCTCTCCCATGGGAGAGGGTCAGGGTGAGGGCATCCAGCCGCACCGGGCGAATTTTGCAGGCCGGGTAAGGCATAGCCGCCACCCGGCTTTAATTAAAGCGACCACCGATCCCGTCCGGCCTCTTTCGCCCGGTACAGCGCCGCATCGGCGCGGGCGATGATCTCGGTGCCCGCTAACCCTTCCGCCATGCTTGCAATCCCCATGCTCACGGTGACACGATCGCTAACGGTTGACGCGCTGTGCGGTATAGCTTCTGTGCGCAGGCCGTCCTGAATACGTAAGGCCACCTTTTCTGCGATGTTTTCCGGACAGTTAAACAGGATCACTACAAACTCCTCGCCGCCGTAGCGTGACACCACATCATCAGGCGTGCGCACCGACTGCTTAAGCACCCGCGCCACGCGCGTCAGGCAGTCGTCACCCGCCTGGTGCCCGTAGGTGTCGTTGTAGCGTTTGAAATAGTCGATATCCAGAATGATCACCGAGAAGGTTTTTTTCTGCTCAACCGCGTTCTCCAGCACCACTTCCATTTTCCGGCGATTGGCGGTTTTGGTTAACGGATCCTGATGCGCCAGCGCATCCAGCCTGGAGATCAGCAGCTGATTTTGCTGGTTACGTCGCCAGGCCTCGTCAAACCAGCTCAGCAGGATGAAACGCCCGCAGATCAGGATCAGCGTAAAGACGCTCCAGATAACAAAAAAGTGAAGGTTGAGGCCATCGTTCCGTATCCAGCTTGCTACCGGCAGGGTGATCCAGAGCGGGAGCACAAAGGCGAGTAGCCCTTCAGGATAAAAATAGAGCGCCGTTAAGCCAGCGAGTAATAAAATGACGCACAGCGGCCAGACGTGCGGGAGCAGCAGCTGGGTGATAAACCAAAAGCAGGAGACCGACCAGATGGCGCTGCAGATAAACAGTACCACGCTAATGCCGGCGATGCGTCGCCAGGCCATGAGGATCAGCGCAGCTGAGAGGATGATAATGCCGAGCATGGAGGCATCGACCATTCTCGTCAGCTGCGGCGAGTGGGGATAAAGGGGATCGCTGGTATTAAGCAAAACGTGTCGCAGCAGAATCATCACCGCGAAGCTGATATTCACGAAGGCCAGCCACGGCAGGTTCATCGCCAGCCCGTGCATGACCATGGCGTGGCGCGTCGGCCAGGTTGCCCGTTCAAGTGTCGGTTTTTTTCTTTTTTCCATAAAGCCCTTTCCCGTCCGGGGGATAAATCATGCAGGTGAGATATCAGTAACTATAAGCAAGCTAGGACGATCCTCAAACGCTGGGGCAAAAAAAACCGGGCAATTGCCCGGCGGGTGGTTATTTTTCGTCTTTCTTCTTCCCGAGTGTTGGCGTCTCGTCGAAGAAGTTCCACGGTTTAAGCAGAGTATGCACCCATTCCGTCGGCATTATCGGCCACTCTTCCGCGCGGGCGACGTGGGTGGTGCCGGTGGTCATCCAGACCACGTCGTCCTGGTCGTTAAGCGACTCGTTATCTTTGCTGTACTGCCCCAGGCCCGTGTCGTGTACGGAGCGGTTCGGGAATTTTCCTTCAGGGTAGAGCTCATCCGGGTGGTAACGGGTCACCCACAGCTGTTTGTCCATAAAGCTCAGTCGATGGTAAATCCACTCGTCCGGGGCAAATTTCGCGCCGGTCGCCACCGGGTGCGTACCGCCCGCGTAAGGGATAATCTGGTACGAGACCGGGTTGCCCATGCGGTTCTCTTTACTGGTGTTGCTCAGCAGCCGAATGGTGCCCGGGTCGAACTTCTGCGCCGCCTGCTGCTCGGTATCAATATCGTACTGATTGATCTGCATGGTGCTGGTGCGCGGGCCCCCGGCGGTATTCGGCTTCACTTCCGGATCCATAGCCACCAGCTTGTTATTGATGCCGTCCACGTCCATATCAAGACGGAAGTTGTAGATATGCTGGTGCGTGGTGCCCACGATGTTATGGTCGATCAGCGTGCCGTATTTGGTGTCGTCTTTGGCTGTGGCGTCGTGCATGGTTTTCGCCTGAACGCCTTTCACCGCCTCGATACCCGTTGCGCCGGCGTCAATGCCGATGGTGCCATTTTCATGGAACACCCAGTCAAAGATGTAATCGTAGTTGCCCACGGTACTCACCCAGCGCACCACCAGCTCGCGGCGCTCGGTGCTGACGTTTGGCTGACCCATCTCCTGATGTTTGTATTCCGGCCCGGCGTAGCGTTCGAAAATGGCGATCGCGCGCGGGATCTCCATCGGCGCGCCGGTGTAATCCGGGATGGTTTCATTGAGCATCACGGCGTTGGACGGCACGTCTTTACCGCGCACCAGCGGTGAGGTCAGGGTGCCCATACCGTAGTCGCCGGAGTCGAGATAGGCTTTAAAGTACCAGCCCACGTCCGGATCGCCGTAAGGGACGATCATGCCGCCGAGCGACCCCTGATACATCACCTGGCGCTTTTTGCCGTTGTCGTTATAGGTGACGGTTGAAATCATCGGACCGACGCGGGAGTCCAGGCTCAGGTGGAAATCCCAGTTCTGCCAGTGCACCATATCGCCGGTGATGGTGTAGTTCTTGCCTTCCGGCTCAGTGATGTTGAGCGGTTTTTTCGGCGTCTCAACGCGGTCGCGTCCATCATAGGGACGCGGGGTCATGGGAACCGGAACAACGGCGCCTTCTTCAATCTTCTGGATCTTTTTCTGTTCAAGATCGACCACGGCCACCAGGTTCTCAATCGGGTGCGCCCAGTAGTTGCCGTCGCCCACGTCCAGATAGCTCACCACCTTCAGCAGGCGATCTTCCTGCTTCAGGCCGTCTTTACCGTCGAAATAGCCGACGGTCAGCGGCGTAGTAATCACTTTTTTCGGGTCGGTGATGCCGTGTTTTTTAAGCACCTCGGCGAACTCGGTGCTTTCGTTGATGATCTGCTGAACCGCCGTGAAATCATCCAGCAGCACCATGCCGTGCGCGTCTTTTACCGGCTCCCGGCGCAGGATTTTTTTATCCTTCAGGTCCACCACGCTTTCGATAACGTGCTTGCCATCGAGCATGACGATCTTCGCCTGGCGAGGGGCATCCACTGCCGTACCGTTAAGCACAAAGTCCCACACTTTGGCTTTCTCAGGCTCTGCCAGGGCGATCTGGGTAAAGCGGGTATTCGGTTTAAAGTCCGCCGAGGTTTTCACAATCTCAACGGCCTGCTTAATTTCGTCCGCCGTTAGCGCGTTTAACGGGTGAGGGCGTTTTTCTACCTGGAAGGTCTGGTCAAGGCCGGACTGGAACACATCGTTGATGAAGGTATCGGAAATAAAGGCTTTCTTGCCTTTCATCACCACCGGCACCTCGAGCCTGAGGGTTTTACCGTTGACGATGGCGGTTTTAGCGCCCGGTTTGACCTTCACAAAGGCACCGTCTTTCGCAATGGTGAACATCTGTGCGTAATCATCCCACTGAACGTCCGCGCCAAAGTCCTGCAGCGTTTTGTCCATCGGGACCATATGCGCCTCACTGCCGTGGGCGAAAACAGGGGATTGCCAGGCGCAACACAGCGCAACGGCCATGGCCAGCGCCGTTCTACGGGCAGAAAAAGAAGAATTGCTTCCCATCGTAGACCTCATCTTGTTGTGTTTATTGTGTTGTGACAGCCTTATCCTGACAGGCCCATGAGAAAAGCGTTTGCCTGCATCTGCCAGATTATTTGTCAGCCTTGCCAGGTTAAAAAAAGAGCGGGGATAAATCACATGCCGGGCCGTTTCCTTTCCCCATTGAGGCTGAGGGACCCCTACAAATGATGTCAGCACAGACGGCCCCCTCTCCCTTGAGGGAGAGGGCTGGGGTGAGGGGGAACATAC
>NZ_JUMS01000020.1:0-227 GCF_001059415.1 Enterobacter sp. 940_PEND | reverse complement strand
TTACCGTCGCTGATGGTCGCCGTGCTGCTGTCGGCCACAAAGGTGGTGTCCACAGTCTGGCTGGCACCGTTGACGGTAGCCGTCACTTTGCTCACACCGGATTTGGTGTTGGTCAGCTTGGTGGTGGCGATACCGTCGGCGTCAGTGGTCGCGGAAGCGGTGGTGATCGTGGCGCCATTGGTGGCGGTAAAGGTCACTGCCACACCGGAAACCAGGTTGCCGTTGGC
>NZ_JUMS01000019.1:0-41544 GCF_001059415.1 Enterobacter sp. 940_PEND | reverse complement strand
GGCCTGCAGGAAACGCCTCAGCGATTTACAGCCGGACCAGGGTGTCGCTGTAAGCTATTCATTTTCCGGAAGCAACTTTTATCGCTTCCGGTTAATAAACTACATGAAATTCCTCAGTTAAGAGGGGAATGGAGGTCAGGCGATCGCGTTCTCTTCCAGCTGGCGCATAAAGTTACGCACCCAGTCCATACGGGTTTTGCGCTCCGTCAGCTCCTGGGTAAATTTCAGACGGGTTGGACCATCCAGACGGAAATGCTGCGGCTGTTTTTGCAGCAGGCCGATCAGCCACATCGGGTTGACGTGATTCTTCTCGGCGAATTCAATCACGCCGCCTTTTTCATTGCCTTCGAGCTTGCGGATCCCCAGCTTTTGCGCCTGCTGGCGCAACCTCGCGATATCCAGCAAATTTCTCGCCGGATCGGGCAGCAGGCCAAAGCGGTCAATCAGCTCCACCTTAATCTCTTCCAGCTCGTTCTCCTTCTTCGCGCTGGCGATGCGCTTGTAGAACGACAGTCGGGTATTCACGTCCGGAATAAAATCGTCCGGCAGCAGGGAAGGCATACGCAGCTCGACCTCGGTCTGCTGGCTGGTGAGATCTTCCAGCGACGGCTCGCGTCCGGCCTTCAGGGCATCAACCGCGTTTTCCAGCAGCTCCATATAGAGCGAGAAGCCGATGGTTTCCATGGAGCCGCTCTGGTCTTCACCCAGCAGCTCGCCGGCACCGCGGATCTCGAGATCGTGCGTGGCCAGCGCAAAGCCTGCGCCGAGGTCTTCCAGCGAGGCGATGGCTTCCAGACGCTTTTGCGCGTCGGTGGTCATCGCTTTCGGATGCGGCGTCAGTAGCCAGGCGTAGGCCTGATGGTGCGAACGCCCGACGCGGCCGCGCAGCTGGTGAAGCTGCGCCAGGCCAAAGTGATCCGCACGCTCAATGATGATGGTGTTTGCCGTCGGAATGTCGATCCCGGTTTCAATGATGGTGGTACACACCAGCACGTTAAAGCGCTGGTGGTGGAAGTCGTTCATTACCCGTTCCAGCTCGCGCTCGCGCATCTGCCCGTGACCGATAGCGATGCGCGCTTCCGGCACCAGCTCCGCCAGCCTGTCCGCCGCTTTCTGGATGTTTTCCACGTCATTGTAGAGATAGTAGACCTGACCTCCACGCAGCACCTCACGCAGAATGGCCTCCCGCACCACCAGATTATCGTACTCGCGGACAAAGGTTTTCACTGCCAGACGGCGCGCCGGCGGCGTAGCAATAATCGACAGATCGCGCATGCCGCTCATCGCCATGTTGAGTGTTCGCGGGATTGGCGTTGCGGTCAGGGTCAGGATATCGACGTCGGCGCGCATCGCTTTGATGCGCTCCTTATGACGTACCCCGAAGCGGTGCTCTTCGTCGACGATCAGTAGCCCCAGATCTTTCCACTTCACATCGCTTTGCAGCAGCTTGTGGGTGCCGATCAGAATATCGATTTTGCCTTCGCTTGCCTGTTCGAGGATCTGCGTCTGTTCTTTGGTACTGCGAAAACGCGAGAGCATCTCGATACGTACCGGCCAGTTGGCGAAACGGTCGCGGAAGTTGTCGAAGTGCTGCTGAGCGAGCAGGGTGGTCGGCACCAGCACCGCCACCTGCTTGTTGTTTTCCACCGCAAGGAAGGCGGCGCGCATCGCCACTTCGGTTTTACCGAAGCCGACGTCGCCGCAGACTAAGCGGTCCATAGCCAGCGGCTGGCACATGTCGCTCAGCACGGCGTTGATGGCCTGGGCCTGATCCGGCGTGGTTTCAAACGGGAAGCTGTCGCAGAACAGCTGGTACTGTTCTTTATCATGCTTAAAGGCAAAGCCCTGTTTAGCCGCGCGCTGGGCGTAGATATCCAGCAGCTCGGCCGCCACGTCGCGCACTTTTTCCGCCGCCTTCTGGCGCGCGCGCGCCCAGGCGTCGCCGCCCAGCTTGTGCAGCGGCGCATTCTCTTCGGCGCCGCCCGCGTAGCGGCTGATCAGATGCAGGGAGGAGACCGGGACATACAGTTTGGCGTCATTAGCATAGGTGAGCATCAGGTATTCACCTTTGATGCCGCCCGCTTCCAGCGTGGTCATCCCCTGATAGCGCCCAACGCCGTGCTCCAGGTGAACAATCGGCTGGCCCGGGTGCAGCTCGGCCAGGTTACGGATCAGCGTGTCCGGGTTGATGGTCCGACGGCTGTCCTGACGGCGGCGCGCGACGCGCTCGCCCAGCAGATCGCTTTCGCAAATCAGTGCCAGGTTGTTGAGCGTGTCGATGAACCCGTGCTCGGCGGCGCCAATCATCAGATAACGACCGTTTCCGGTCGCTTCGCTCAGGCGCAGGATGCGCTTCGGCGCCACCTTAATGCGTCCCAGCAGTTCACCTAACGCTTCACGGCGGCCTTCACTCTCAACGGAGAACACCACCGGGCCGGTGAAGGACTCCAGGAACTTGCGCAGATTATCCAGCGGGGATTTCTGCTGCGCCTGAACGGCCAGGTCCGGCAGCGTCCGGAAGGCGAGGTTGGTATTGGCGGCCTTATCGGCAAGCGAATCGGTTTTCAGCTGCATGCGCGGCCAGCGCTTCAGCTCGGCGTTGAGCTCGTCGGTGCGCAGCCACAGCGCTTCCGGCGGCAGCAGTGGACGCATAGGGTCAACGCCACGGTTTTCAAAGCGGGCGCGGGTTTCGCTCTCAAAGCGGCTGGCGCTGGCGTCGATATCCCCGGTGTTGACAATCAGCGTATTCGCCGGGAAGTAGCTGAACAGGGCAGGCAGCGGCTCGTTGAAGAACAGCGGCTGCCAGTATTCGATCCCGGCAGGAAGCGTGCCTTTACTGACCTGCTGATAAATATGTTCCGCGTCGCGCTTCACCTCGAACTTATCGCGCCACTGGCTGCGGAACAGCTCGATAGCGGTTTTGTCCGTGGGGAACTCATGCGCGGGCAGTAAATTGATGGACTCCACTTCTTCCAGCGTGCGCTGCGTGTCGGCGTCGAATACGCGCAGGCTGTCGATTTCATCATCAAAGAAATCCAGACGATACGGCTGGTCGCTGCCCATCGGGTAAAGGTCAAGCAGCGCGCCGCGGGTGGCGTATTCCCCGTGCTCCATCACCTGGTCGACGTGGCGATAGCCGGCACCGTCAAGCTGCGCGCGCAGGGCGTCACGGGACAGGCGCTGGCCTTTTTTCATCACCAGCGCGTGACCGTGCAGATAGCTGTGCGGACAGACGCGCTGCATCAGGGTGTTCACCGGCACAATCAGCACGCCGCGCTGCATGGTCGGCAGCTGATAGAGCGTCGACAGGCGCGAGGAGATGATCTCCTGATGCGGAGAGAAGCTGTCATACGGCAGCGTCTCCCAGTCGGCCAGGCTGAACACCAGGCTATCGGTGAACTGGCGAATTTCATCGTGCAGGCGCAGGGCGTTTTGCATATCCGGGGCAACCAGAATCACCGGGCCTGGATGACGCTCGGCGATTTCCGCCACCAGCGTGGCGCACGCCGCGCCCGTGAGTTCACCCAGCTGGCGCTGGTCGCCCGCTTTGACAGGCAAGGAATAACGATAGTGTTCAGGCATGGCTATGTCAGAGTCTCTTATGGATATACCAACAGTATTGGGGCATATCACTGATACGCAATGTCTTTATTATCCTCGATCGTTTTACATAAGCAAATCGTAACCGCACGGCAGGGCTAAACGCCCCCAAAACGGGGGCGGAGAGGGCATTAACGCGTTGAAGGTGACAGGGTCAGCGTAGACGGAGGAGAGAAGAAAACGTCCCCAAAAAGCGCGGTGGAGATCTTACGCACCCCGAGCCCGGCAAGGGTAAAGATAAACAGGCTGGCAAACGGATAGACCAGCACCAGGGTGAGCTCTGCCCAGACCGGCCACGAGGCAGCATTCATTTCGCCAATCAGGAACAGGCTAAAGGCCTCAATCAGGATGCGGTGGGTGGTATAAATCGCAATGGTATTTGAGCCAATCACGTTCAGCAGATTGTTTGGGTGAACGGCATAGCGCTGCTCAAGGCTGTAGAACAGCTTCATGATCAGCACAATCGACAGCAATGAGAGCAGCAGCGGAACGTTAGCAAACCACAGCACCACGGAGACGGCGGCGAAAGCCCCGGTTGCCAGCCAGATGCGGCGCAGGTTGACGCTTTTCATCCACGCCATCAGCTCTGCGCCATACCACGCGCCGAGGCTGTAGTAGATCATGTTGCGTACCACGCTGTTCATTCCCCACCACGGCAGCGGCAGGAAGTTAATCGCGATGCTTGCCAGCGCCAGCAGTCCCAGTACCGGCAGCTTCCAGCGGCTCAGCAGTTTACACAGCGTGAAGTAGACCACCAGAGCATACAGATACCACAAACTGGTGCTGGCGGTGATCATCCCCAGCACAAAGCCTGAGAACGAGTCGGCGTAGGCCGCGTTCGACGAGGTGGCAAGCTCACGCTCGGGCGCCAGCCAGGCGTTCAGGTGGGTCAACGCCTGCCATTGCAGGACGCCCCACAGCGCCAGGACCCAGACAATGCTCCAGATCCGTTTATCGAGACTGGTTCGCCAGTCCACTTCGTCAATATAACGACGGATCAGATAGCCGGAGATAAAGAAGAAGACCGGCATACGAAACGGTGCGAGATAGAGGTTAAAATAGACCCAGCATTTGGCGAGAAGGCCGGAGAGCGGGTGTTGTAGCCCGATCAGATGCGGATAAAACGTGATAACCGAATGATAGATAACCACCAGGCAGATACACAGCCCTTTTATCTGGTTAATCCATAATGCTTTTTGCTTCATTGTTCGCCACTACCTTATTGCCATAAACGAACGAGCAATTGTTGTAAAACGACACCAGGATGTAATGGGTAACAGTCTGTATCAGGAGGTTTTTCGGAAAAGGTGGAGGTTGCGAGGTGAGTATTCAGACAATAGCACCCTGATTTATCTGAATTTTTCGGAAAAATGATTACCAAAGCTTACTGTTTCAGTCATTTACGCTTAACGGATTCGCTTATATACTCGTGGGTCTGCTATCAGCAAACAGACGGATTTCATGTATCAACCTGTCGCACTCTTCATAGGCTTACGCTACATGCGTGGGCGCGCCGCGGACCGCTTCGGTCGCTTTGTCTCCTGGCTTTCGACTATTGGCATTACGCTTGGCGTGATGGCACTGGTGACGGTGCTTTCCGTCATGAATGGCTTTGAGCGCGAGCTGCAAAACAATATCCTGGGGCTGATGCCGCAGGCCGTTCTCTCATCCTCCAATGGTTCGGTTAACCCGCAACAGCTGCCGGAAAGCGCGGCGAAGTTACAGGGCGTCACGCGCGTAGCGCCGTTGACGACCGGCGACGTGGTGCTGCAAAGCGCCCGCAGCGTGGCGGTCGGCGTGATGCTGGGTATTGACCCGGCGCAAAACGATCCGCTGACGCCGTATCTGGTTAACGTGAAGCAGACCGATCTGGAAGCCGGGAAATACAACGTGATTCTGGGCGAACAGCTTGCCGGCCAGCTTGGCGTCAACCGTGGCGATCAGCTGCGCGTGATGGTGCCTTCTGCCAGCCAGTTTACGCCGATGGGGCGCCTGCCAAGCCAGCGCCTGTTCAACGTGATTGGTACCTTTGCCGCCAACAGCGAAGTCGATGGCTACCAGATGCTGGTGAACATTCAGGACGCTTCACGCCTGATGCGCTACCCGGCAGGGAATATCACCGGCTGGCGCCTGTGGCTCGATGCGCCGCTGAAGGTCGATACCCTCAGCCAGCAAAAACTGCCGGACGGCACCAAATGGCAGGACTGGCGCGAGCGCAAAGGCGAACTGTTCCAGGCCGTGCGGATGGAAAAAAACATGATGGGGCTGCTGCTGAGCCTGATCGTGGCCGTGGCCGCATTTAACATCATTACCTCGCTGGGCCTGATGGTGATGGAGAAGCAGGGCGAAGTCGCCATTCTGCAAACCCAGGGGCTCACGCCGCGCCAGATCATGGCGGTGTTTATGGTGCAGGGGGCCAGCGCAGGCATCATCGGCGCGCTGCTCGGCGCCGTGCTGGGGGCCTTGCTTGCCAGCCAGCTTAATAACTTAATGCCGATCATCGGCGCCCTGCTCGACGGCGCGGCGCTGCCGGTGGCTATCGAGCCGCTGCAGGTGGTCGGTATTGCGCTGGCCGCGATGGCCATTGCGCTGCTTTCTACGCTTTATCCTTCCTGGCGCGCTGCCGCCACTCAACCCGCTGAGGCTTTACGTTATGAATAAGATCCTGTTGCAATGCGACAACCTGTCCAAACGCTATCAGGAAGGCACTGTGCAAACCGACGTGCTGCACAATGTGAGCTTCAGCGTGGGCGAAGGCGAGATGATGGCGATTGTTGGCAGCTCCGGCTCGGGCAAAAGTACGCTGCTGCATCTGCTGGGCGGGCTGGATACGCCAACCGAAGGCGACGTGATTTTCTCCGGCCAGCCGATGAGCAAAATGTCCTCCGCGGCGAAGGCCGAGCTGCGCAACCGCGAGCTGGGCTTTATCTACCAGTTCCACCACCTGCTGCCGGATTTCACGGCGCTGGAAAACGTGGCGATGCCGCTGCTGATTGGTAAAAAGAAACCGGCAGAAATTAACGCCCGCGCCAGCGACATGCTGAAAGCGGTAGGCCTGGGCCATCGCGGTAACCATCGTCCCTCTGAGCTTTCCGGCGGCGAGCGCCAGCGCGTGGCGATTGCCCGCGCGCTGGTCAACAACCCGCGTCTGGTGCTGGCGGATGAGCCTACCGGTAACCTGGATGCCCGCAATGCGGACAGTATTTTCCAGCTTCTGGGCGAGCTGAACGCCTCGCAGGGCACCGCGTTTCTGGTCGTAACCCACGATCTGCAGCTGGCAAAACGCATGGGGCGTCAGCTTGAGATGCGCGACGGCCATCTGAACGCGGAACTGACCCTGATGGGAGCAGAGTAATGGCGTCACCGTTATCCTTACTCATCGGTTTACGTTTTAGCCGCGGCCGCCGTCGCGGCGGCATGGTGTCGCTGATCTCCGTCATCTCGACCATCGGCATTGCGCTCGGTGTGGCGGTGCTGATTGTGGGCCTGAGCGCCATGAACGGCTTTGAGCGCGAGCTGAATAACCGCATTCTGGCAGTGGTGCCGCACGGGGAGATCGAGCCGGTTAACCAGCCGTGGACGAACTGGAGCGATGCGCTCGCCAAAGTTGAAAAAGTGCCGGGCATCGTCGCGGCCGCGCCCTATATTAACTTTACCGGGCTGGTGGAGAGCGGGGTAAACCTGCGCGCCATTCAGGTGAAAGGGGTCAACCCCGTCCAGGAAGCGCGCCTCAGCGCGCTGCCAAACTATGTGCAGAACGGCGCGTGGGCCAACTTTAAGGCTGGCGAGCAGCAGATCATCATGGGTAAAGGCGTGGCCGATGCCCTGAAGGTGAAGCAGGGCGACTGGGTGTCGATCATGATCCCGAACGCCAGCGCCGACCACAAGCTGCAGCAGCCTAAGCGCGTGCGCCTGCACGTCACCGGTATTCTTCAGCTGAGCGGTCAGCTTGACCATAGTTTTGCGATGGTGCCGATGGAGGATGCGCGCCAGTATCTCGACATGGCTGACAGCGTGACGGGCATTGCCATTAAGGTGAACGACGTCTTTAACGCCAATAAGCTGGTACGCGACGCGGGCAGCGTGACCAATAACTATGTCTACATCAAAAGCTGGATCGGCACCTACGGATATATGTACCGTGATATCCAGATGATCCGCGCCATCATGTATCTGGCGATGGTGCTGGTGATTGGTGTGGCGTGCTTTAATATCGTCTCTACGCTGGTGATGGCGGTCAAGGACAAGAGCGGCGACATCGCCGTGCTGCGTACGCTGGGGGCGAAAGACGGTCTTATTCGCGCCATCTTCGTCTGGTACGGTTTGCTGGCGGGTCTGTTCGGCAGCCTGTGCGGCGTGGTGATTGGCGTGGTGGTTTCCCTGCAGCTGACCCCGATTATCAACGGGATCGAAAAGCTTATTGGTCACCAGTTCCTGTCGGGTGATATCTACTTTATTGACTTCCTGCCGTCTGAACTGCACTGGCTGGACGTTTTTTATGTGCTGGTTACAGCACTTTTACTGAGTCTGCTGGCAAGCTGGTACCCGGCGCGTCGCGCAAGCCGAATTGATCCGGCGAGGGTATTAAGTGGCCAGTAATTACGTCATGATCTAGCGGCTTTCTGGCCGCCAGGTTAAAAGAGGAATGCGTTATGTATTACGGATTTGATATTGGCGGCACCAAGATTGCGCTCGGCGCGTTTGATAAAGACCTCAAACTGCAGTGGGAAACCCGCGTTCCCACGCCGCGCGAAAGCTACGACGAATTTTTAACCGCGATTGCCGCGCTGGTGTCGCAGGCCGATGAACGCTTTGGCGGCAAAGGCAGCGTCGGCATCGGCATTCCGGGTATGCCCGAAACCGACGACGGCACGCTGTATGCCGCCAACGTGCCTGCCGCCAGCGGTAAACCGCTGCGCGCCGATCTCTCTGCTCTCCTTGAACGCGACGTGCGTTTAGACAATGATGCTAACTGCTTTGCGCTCTCCGAAGCCTGGGACGATGAGTTCCGTCAGTATCCGCTGGTGATGGGGCTGATCCTCGGTACCGGCGTCGGCGGGGGGATCGTCGTCAACGGTAAGCCAATCACCGGGCGCAGCTACATCACCGGCGAGTTTGGTCATATCCGCCTGCCGGTGGATGCTCTCGAGGTGGTGGGGCGCGATTTCCCGCTGACCCGCTGCGGCTGCGGCCAGCACGGCTGTATTGAGAACTACCTTTCCGGCCGCGGGTTTGCATGGCTTTACGAACACTTCTATCATCAGAAACTTGAGGCCCCTCAAATCATTACCCTGTGGGAGCAAGGGGATGCGCAGGCGCGTGAGCACGTCGAGCGCTATCTGGATCTGCTGGCGGTGTGTCTGGGAAATATTCTCACCATCGTCGACCCGGATCTGCTGGTGATCGGGGGAGGGCTGTCAAACTTTACCGCGATTACGGAACGGTTGTCCGGGCGTTTGCCCCGACATTTATTGCCGGTTGCCCGCGTGCCGCGTATTGAACGCGCGCGACACGGGGACGCAGGAGGCATGCGCGGAGCCGCATTCCTTCATCTCACCGATTAGTTTACGAGGTTTCTATGCTGTCGCGTCGCCAGGGTCGACTCAGCCGTTTTCGCAAAAACAAACGCCGCTTGCGTGAGCGCTTGCGCCAGCGGATCTTTTTCAGAGACAGAATGATGCCAGAAGCGATGGATAAACCCAGAGTGGTGGTGCTGACCGGGGCGGGGATCTCCGCCGAGTCAGGAATTCGAACCTTCCGCGCGGCGGACGGGCTGTGGGAAGAGCACCGCGTGGAGGATGTGGCCACGCCGGAAGGCTTTGCCCGCGATCCGGATCTCGTCCAGGCGTTTTACAACGCCCGCCGCCGTCAGCTTCAGCAGCCTGACGTTGCGCCGAATGCGGCGCATCTGGCGCTGGCGAAGCTGGAAGAGGCGCTCGGCGATCGTTTTCTGCTGGTAACGCAGAATATCGACAACCTGCACGAGCGGGCCGGTAACAAGAACATCATCCACATGCACGGCGAGCTGCTCAAGGTTCGCTGCGCCTGGAGCGGTCAGGTGCTGGACTGGCAAGAGGACGTGCTGCCTGAGGATAAGTGCCACTGCTGCCAGTTCCCGTCGCGCCTGCGTCCGCACGTGGTCTGGTTCGGTGAAATGCCGCTGGGAATGGATGATATCTACAGCGCGCTGGCGATGGCCGACGTATTTATCGCCATCGGCACATCCGGTCATGTTTACCCGGCGGCGGGGTTTGTCCACGAAGCGCGGCTGCACGGCGCGCATACGGTAGAACTCAATCTTGAGCCAAGCCAGGTGGGCAGCGAGTTTGAAGAGAAACACTACGGTCTGGCAAGCACGGTCGTCCCGGAGTTTGTCGACAAGCTGCTGAAAGGGCTGTAACGGCAATGGCGTGAAAAGGCACCCGTCCAGCGGGTGCCTTTTTATTTATGAATGGAAGAACGCCAGCGTCTTCTCGAGCGATTTAGCCTGCTCATCCAGCGAGAGCGCCGCCGCAGAGATCTGCTGAACCAGAGAGGCGTTCTGCTGGGTCGTGCTGTCCATCTGGTTAACGGCGGTGCTGACCTGGCTTATCCCGCGATTTTGCTCGTCCAGCGCCTGAACGATATCGTTGATGACCAGATGCACATGCGATACCGCTTCAATCACCTGTTTCATCATCACCCCGGTTTCATTGACCAGCTCAACGCCTTTGCTCACGCGCCCTGAGGACTCGGCAATCAGCTGAGAGATCTCTTTTGCCGCGTTAGCGCTTCGCTGGGCAAGATTGCGCACTTCCCCTGCGACGACCGCGAAGCCGCGCCCCTGTTCGCCAGCCCGTGCCGCTTCAACGGCAGCATTCAGCGCCAGGATATTGGTCTGGAAGGCGATGCCATCGACAATGCTGTTAATCTCGCCGATCTTACGCGCGCTCTCGTCAATCTCCCCGATCACCACGACCACGTCGTTTACCAGCGTTTCGCCATGCCCGGCGAGGCTTGCGGCGCGATCGGTCAGCGTGGTCGCCTTGTGGGCGTTGTCGGCGTTATTCTTCACCGTGACCGAAATCTCTTCCATGCTGGCTGCCGTTTCAACAATCGCAGCCGCCTGTTCCTCGGTTCGCGAGGCGAGGTCAAGGTTGCCCGCCGAAATTTCGCTGGTGCCGCCGTGCACGGAGTGGCTGGCTTCGCTGATATTGTCGACGATGCGCTTGAGCTGCATCTGCATGGTGTGCAGGGCATAAAAAATGCTGTGGGTATCTCCGGAACGAACCGGGATGGTGTTGTTCAGATCTCCCCGTGCAACGGCCAGGGCGATCCCGGCGGCCTCCGAAGGTTCGCCCCCAACCGGACGATCAACTTTACGGGTGAAGATCTGTGCCATGACCAGGCTAACCGCCACGATGCTTAACACCATCATGATGATGGCTTTCAGTAAAAATGCGCGCGCTTCGGCCATCACTTCGCTGACCGGCGTGATAATGGCGAGTTTCCACGGCGTCTGGCTGTTACCGACGGCGATGTCCTGCCAGGTGATGAACACGTCCTCCTTCAGCAGCGGATCGTTTACCCGGGTGACGTCATGACCGGCAATCTGACCGGCGTAAGGCTTGCCCGCCGCGCGCTTGTCCGGGCTGGACACCACGTTATTAGCTGCGGAGAGGAGCAGGGCGTAGCCTGTGCCGTTCCACGGTTTAATCGCGCCGATGGTCGATTGCAGCGTGGCGAGGGAGAAGTCAGAGGTGACCGAACCCAGAAACTGACCGTCGCGCATGATGGGGGCGGCAATCGAGGTGAGCATTACGTCCACGCCGTTGTAGGGATAGATATAGGGTTCGATGATCACATCTTTATGCCGTTGTTTCGGCAGCAGATAATAATCACCGCTGCCGGGCGTTTCGATGTCCGTCAGCAGGTGTAATGCCGGTTTGCCGGTGGCGTCCCGGTCAACGTAGCGGGCGTAGCGCCCGGCAGGATCTTCACCGCTCTGACCGGCCCAGACGGCATCTTTATCGTCGAACGCGTTAGGCTCAAAGGCCATCGACATGGAGAGAAACTGTGGGTGAGCCGAAAGGTAGTGGATGAGCAGCTGGTTCAGGCTCTGGCGTTCGGTCACGCCCGCCTCGCGCAGCGCCAGGGCGCTGTTGCCCATGTCCCGGGCGGCAGTCAGGGCAGAATCCAGCTGTTTGCTGACCAGCAACGCTTGCACCTCGGCAATCTGGCGGATATGTTTTTTGGCCAGAACCTCCTGCTGTGCCATCCACTGCCACATCATAAACCCGATCGTTGCCGTAAAGCCCACCGTTACGGTGAGGAAAATGGACAACAGCATCAACGTCTTGACGCTTATTTTTTTTCTTCGGACCATGGCGTCTTTCATTCTCATCTCCCGTAATATCGTGCATGTCGGGCAGGCACATATTCCTTATCGGATATTTTCTCCTCTTTCTGTAGAGCGCCAGGAATATTTAATTTAAATTTTGTTTCGTAAATCCAGTTAATTAGTGTGGATGCTTTTATTTTGTGCATTCAATCAAAATAGTGCTCGATAAAGCTCGTTATCGTCGTGTAGAAAGAGGATGCTAATTAATATAAAGTTGTAGAGGAGGATGGGATATGTACGGATTTATTGCGCGACAACCCATTTTTAACCCTGAGATGAAGACGGTGGCCTACGAGCTGCTCTTCAGAGATGGGATGACAAACCGTTTTCCGGATGTGTCGGCGGAATATGCCACCTCCAGGATGATCTCAGATCAGTTTTTATGCGTGCCGTCCCAGCGCATCGCCGGGGCACATACGTCGTTTATTAATTTCCCGTCGCGAATGGTCATAGACCGCAGTGGAGAAGCGCTGGATAAAGAAAGCGTTGTCATTGAGATCCTGGAAGATGCTGTGCCGGGAGCGGAGCTGTTGCAGGCTGTCAGGGAGATGAGTGCGGATGGTTATCAGTTTGCGCTTGATGATTTCACGCTTGCGCCAGAATGGGATGTTTTTTTACCCTATATTTCAATACTGAAGTTTGACGTCAGGAATTATACCTTAGCGCAAATTAAACAGTATCTGAAAGAGCGTAAACATTTAACCGGGCATATTAAATATCTCGCTGAAAAAATTGAGACTAAAGAGGAATTCAGCGAATACAGGGAAGAGGGATTCTCGCTGTTTCAGGGCTATTTTTTCTGCCGTCCGGAGGTTATTAAATATAAACGGCTATCGCAAAATCAGCTGGCGATTTTTCGGCTGCAAATGGAGGTCGGACGCAATAAACCCGATTTTCGGATCGTCGAGTCGTTGATTAAAACCGATCTCACGCTGTCCTATAAGATTATGCGCTACATGAAGCACACCGCATTTAAACATATCGGTGCCTGTAATTTCAGCAAGTTAACCCTGAGCGAAGTCCTCAGATACCTCGGGGAAAACCAGCTGAGACGGTTTGTTGCGGTCGTGGTCCTCGCCAGTGCGGGCAATGACACCGTCAGCGAGCTTTACCCGCTGAGCATGATGCGCGGCAAGTTCTGCGAACTGATCGCCGAGACGATGAACGAACCGATGCTGGCTGAAAATGCCTTCATGTGCGGCCTGTTTTCTCTGCTCGATACCCTCCTTGAGCTGCCGATGGCCGAGTTGATGAAGCAAATTGCGGTCCCGCAGAGCGTGAGCAATGCCCTGTGCCACCAGGAGGGACGGTTAGCCGATATGGTGAGCCTGTGCCGAAACTATGAACAGCAGCAGTGGGACGAGGCGACCCGGGTTCGTCAGGCGCTGGGTCTGTCGGATGAGGATGTGGTTGAGGCGATGAGAAAGGCGACAATCTGGGCAGGGGAGAATGCGGTCAGTTAATCCTCCTCACGCCGTCCGGGCGGCGTGAGGAAGAACGCGATACCGTTACCGGCCCGCTTTTAATTTCTGGTAATACTCTTCGTAGAGGCGGCTGGCGTCACCGACATCGTTCTGCCATTCACCTTTGCTGATGGTTTCGGCATCCGGATAGAGCGATTTATCGTTAGCTACCTCAGGCTTCAGCAGCTTGCGTGCGGCGAGGTTTGGCGTCGGGTAGCCAATCGTCTCGGCAACCTGTTTCGCTACGTCCGGACGCAGCAGGAAGTTAATCAGCTTGTGCGCCCCTTCAGCGTTTTTCGCGTTGGCGGGGATCGCAAGGCTGTCCATCCAGAAGATCCCGCCTTCTTTCGGCCAGACCACTTCAAGCGGCGTACCGGCCTGGCGGGCGACATACGCAGAGCCGTTCCACACCATCCCCAGATTCACTTCGCCTTCCATATACGGGTTTGCCGGGTTATCAGAGTTGAACGCCGCCACGTTAGGCATCAGCTTTTTCAGCTCGTTATACGCCGCTTCAATCTCTTTCGGATCCGTCGTGTTGCCCGAGTAGCCCAGCTTGCGCAGCGCGACCTGGAACACCTCACGCGCGTCGTCGGTTAACAGCAGGCTACCCTTGTACTCTGGTTTCCAGAGATCGGCCCAGCTTGTCACCGTTTTTGGATCGACGGCCTCGCTGTTCACGCCGATCGCGGTTGCCCCCCAGATATACGGAATGGAGTAGTCGTTATTCGGGTCGAACGGCTTGTTGAGCATCTCAGGATCGAGGTTTGCAAAATTGGTTAGCTTCGTTTTGTCGATCTTCTGGATCATGCCCTCTTTGCGCATTTTGTCGACAAAGTAGGTGGAAGGCACGACCAGATCGTACGCGCCGTCTTTGTAGGTTTTCAGCTTGGCGTACATGGTTTCATTCGACTCGTAGGTCGAGTAGATAACCTTGATGCCCGTTTCCTTTGTGAACTGTTCCAGCAGGCCCGGCGGCACGTACTCGGTCCAGTTGTAGAAGTAGAGCGTTTTGCTGTCATCAGCGTGCGCGGCACCCATGCCAAGCACCAGCGCCGCAGCGGCGAGCATTTTTTTCATTTCATTGTCCCCTGAGATTTTGTTTTATCACGAGCAATAACCTGGCTGGCAATCACCAGAACCAGCGAAAACACCAGCAGAATGGTCGCCAGCGCGTTCACCTCCGGTGAGACGCCGACTTTCACCATTGAATAGATCTTCAACGGCAGAATTTCATAGCTCGGACCGGTGACGAAGGAGGATACGACCACGTCATCCATCGACAGGGTGAAGCTAAGTAGCCATCCGGCCGCCACGGCGGGCATCGCCAGAGGCAGGATGATTTTGCGCAGGATGATCATCTCGCTGGCACCCAGATCTTTCGCCGCCTCCAGCATGCGCACGTCGAACCCTTTCAGGCGCGCGAAAACGGTCACCACCACAAACGGCAGGCAGAAGGTGATGTGCGAGAACAGCAGCGACCAGAAGCCAAGCTGTACGCCCAGCAGCATAAACAGCACCAGCAGCGAAATGGCCATCACGATGTCCGGCGACATCATCACCACAAACAGCATGCCGCTGACGAACGGTTTGCCGCGAAAGCGATAGCGGTAGAGCGCCACGGCGGTGAGCGAGCCAATCAGCGTCGCGAAGGTGGCGGAGAAGATCGCCATCGTCAGCGAGTGCTGCGCGGCCTGCAGCAGGCTATCGTTGTTCATCAGCAGGCTGTACCAGTTGGTGGTAAAGCCCTGCCAGTTAATCCCGAAGCGTGAGCTGTTAAACGAGTTCACGATCAAAATAACGATCGGGATATACAGGTAAGCGTAAATGGCGGTCATAAAACCGCCGCGAAGCAGTCGACCGATCATTCGAGTTCCACCTTCTTGTTCAGCAGCCGTGAAGCGCGCCAGTAGACCAGCAGCATCAGGCCCATGACCACCGTCAGCGTAATGCTCGTCGCGGACCCGAACGGCCAGTCGCGGATGTTCAGGAACTGGCTCTTGATTACGTTACCGATCAGCAGGTTTTTCGCGCCGCCCATCAGATCCGACACGTAGAACAAACCCATCGCCGGGAGCATTACCAGCAGACAGCCCGCGATAATGCCGGGCATGGTCAGCGGGATAATAATGCGGATGAAGGTCTGCAGCTTATTAGCGCCCAGATCTTTTGCCGCCTCCAGCAGCGGTTTATCCAGCTTCTCGATGCTGGAGTAGAGCGGCATCACCATAAACGGCAGCAGGATATAGACCAGGCCGACAATCACCGCGCTCGGGGTAAACATGATGCGGATCGGCGTATCAATCACTCCCAGCCACAGCAGAAACTCGTTGAGATAGCCTTTAGTGCTAAGGAAGATCTTCAGCCCGTAGATGCGGATTAACGAGTTGGTCCAGAAGGGAACAATCAGTAAAAACAGCAGCAGGGGCCGCACCTTTTGCGGCAGGCCCGCGAGGAACCATGCGAAAGGATACCCCAGCACCAGACAGGCAAGGGTGGCAATCAGCGCCATGTTGAGCGAGTGCAGCAGCACGTCAAAATAGAGCGGATCGAGCAGGCGCGCGTAGTTGTCCAGCGTAAAGACCAGCGAAACGAAGCTAGCGTCGTCGCGGGTCAGAAAGCTGGTGGCAACGATCATCAGGTTGGGCAAAAAGACAAACAGCACAAGCCAACCGACGATCGTGGCAATCACCACATTCTGGAATTTACTTGTGTTCTTCATCAGCCAGCACAACCTCCCAGCTTTCTACCCAGTTAATAACCATTTTCTGGTCGAGAGAGTGGTCGAAGTCAGGGTCGTCTTCGTTAAAGAACTCGCTGACCATCACCATTTTGCCGTTCTCCAGCTCGACAACGGACTCCAGCGTCATCCCTTTGTAGTTGCGCTCGCGGATATAGCCGATTAACCCTTCGGCCTCGGTATTGCCGTGAATTTCATCGACGCGCAGATCTTCCGGGCGCAGCAGAACGTTGAGCTTTTGTCCCTTTTCGACGGGGAAAGTCACCGTGATATTGCACTCGCGTCCTTCGACGCTGGCGCGCACGCGCTGGTCGTCCAGACGCTCAATCACCGTGGCGTCGAAGATATTGATCTCGCCAATGAAGCTGGCGACAAACAGATTCTTCGGCTCTTCGTAGATTTCGCGCGGCGTGCCGTCCTGCTCGATTTTGCCGTCGCGCATCACCACGATGCGGTCGGACATGGTCAGGGCCTCTTCCTGATCGTGGGTAACGAAGACAAAGGTAATGCCGAGCTTGCGCTGCAGGGCTTTTAGCTCATTCTGCATCTGCTTGCGCAGCTTGTAATCCAGCGCCGAGAGGGATTCATCCAGCAGGAGCAGGCGCGGCTTATTGACGACGGCGCGGGCGATGGCCACGCGCTGCTGCTGGCCGCCGGAAAGCTGATGGGGTTTACGCTGGGCAAACGTCTCAAGCTGCACCATGCGCAGGGCGTCGGTGACGCGCGGTTCGATCTCGTTCGCCGGCGTTTTTTGCATCCGCAGACCAAACGCCACGTTTTCAAACACGGTCATGTGCGGGAACAGGGCATAGCTCTGAAAGACGGTATTGACGTGGCGATCTTCGGCGGGAACCCGGGTGATGTCCTGGTTCTCAAGATGGATATGGCCGTTATCGACGCTTTCCAGCCCGGCGATAAGGCGCAGAACGGTTGTTTTGCCGCAGCCCGAGGGGCCAAGCAGCGTCAGAAACTCACCGTCATTGATGGTCAGAGTGAGGTCGGAAATAACGTCTTTACCA
Source organism: Enterobacter sp. 940_PEND (assembly GCF_001059415.1). NCBI lineage: Bacteria > Pseudomonadati > Pseudomonadota > Gammaproteobacteria > Enterobacterales > Enterobacteriaceae > Enterobacter > Enterobacter sp. 940_PEND. The sequence continues at coordinate 24,342 of NZ_JUMS01000019.1, read as the reverse complement.
TCAAAACTTTTACGAATTCGTTCCAGTTGCACCAGCGGTGAACGTGAACGGGGTTGTGTATTCAATTTTTGCGCTGTCCCATATAGACGCCTCAGGCAGCAGACTGAAGCGGGGTTTGTGTGTAACCACCTTGGTGACTCGTAATGAGGGCGGACATTCTACGGCAATCCCCTGCAATCGCCAATCCTTGCCACTGATTCATAAGCTACATTTACTAACGCATAACGATATAAACGGAAAATATTCTCGTTTGCGGGATAAAAGTGACCTGACGCAATATTTGCGTTTTGATGCTTATTGATAATGTTGTCACGAAAAGTGAGGGTGACTGCATGGATAAATTACTTGAGCGTTTTTTACAGTACGTTTCGCTGGATACCCAATCTAAGCCGGGTGTTCGCCAGGTGCCGAGCACCGAAGGCCAGTGGAAGTTGTTAAACCTGCTGAAAGAGCAGCTTGACGCCATGGGGCTGGTCAACGTCACGTTAAGCGAAAAAGGCACTGTGATGGGAACGCTGCCGGCGAATGTCCAGGGTGACATTCCGGCGATTGGCTTTATCTCCCATGTCGACACCTCTCCGGATTTTAGCGGCAAACATGTGAACCCGCAGATTGTGGAAAATTACCGCGGCGGCGACATTGCGCTGGGCATTGGTGACGAAGTGCTCTCGCCCGTAATGTTCCCCGTGCTGCACCAGCTGCTGGGCCAGACGCTGATCACCACCGACGGGAAGACGCTGCTGGGGGCAGATGACAAGGCGGGTATCGCGGAGATCATGACGGCGCTGGCGGTGCTGAAGGGCAAAAACATCCCGCACGGGGATATCCGCGTGGCCTTTACGCCGGATGAAGAGGTCGGCAAGGGCGCGAAGCATTTCGACGTGGAAGCCTTTAACGCGCAGTGGGCCTATACCGTCGACGGCGGCGGCGTCGGTGAACTGGAGTATGAAAACTTCAATGCCGCGTCCGTCACGATCAAAATTGTCGGCAACAACGTTCATCCTGGCTCGGCGAAAGGCGTTATGGTGAACGCGCTGTCGCTGGCGTCCAGAATTCATGCAGAAGTCCCGGCGGAAGAGAGCCCTGAACAGACCGAAGGGTATGAAGGTTTCTATCACCTGACCAGCATCAAAGGCACCGTGGACAGCGCGCAGATGCACTACATCATCCGCGATTTCGACCGCAAAGCCTTTGAGGCGCGCAAGCGCAAGATGATGGAGATCGCGAAGAAGGTCGGTAAAGGATTACACCCAGATTGCTATATTGAGCTGATCATTGAAGACAGCTATTACAACATGCGCGAGAAGGTGATGGCGCATCCGCATATTCTCGATATTGCCCAGCAGGCGATGCGCGACTGCGATATTGAACCGCAGCTGAAGCCGATTCGCGGCGGCACCGACGGTTCTCAGCTGTCGTTTATGGGGCTGCCGTGCCCGAACCTGTTTACCGGTGGCTACAACTACCATGGCAAGCATGAGTTTGTGACGCTGGAAGGGATGGAAAAAGCGGTGAAGGTGATAGTACGGATAGCGGAGTTGACCGCGAAGCGGTAAGAAAAAGCCCGGTGGCGAAGTGCTTACCGGGCATTAGAGCGACTCAGTCCTCAAAGAACCAGTACCCGCTGTTGACCAGCGCGGCCAGCATCGCGAGGAAGGAAGGATCTTCCAGCGCATCGCCAAAGGTGTCGGCAGTGAGCACCAGATGGCTGGCAATGGCTTCCAGCGCCGGGCGGTGCGGAGAGTCCAGCTTCTCGCCGTTGACGAACACCTCTTCACCAATGCGCAGCACGCGCAACCCGCCCAGACGCGTCAGCTTATCGCCCTGCTGAAGCGCATCATAAATCTCGTCAGCCTGATACGGCGGCTCCGGCGGCGCAACGTCCAGCTCATGACGAGACTGGCTGATAAACTCACCAAACCACTGTTTGAAGTGCTCCGGCTCGTTGATCAAATCCAGCATCATGCCGCGCAGCTTATCGAGTTCTTCTGGCAGAATATCCGCCGGATGCTCGCGCGCAGGCACATCAGGGTCGCTGTAACGATAGCTGCCCAGCTCGCGCTGCAGAACATAGTCGGCAAATCCGCTGATCATCTCGCGGCCGCTCGGCGCGCGGAACCCCACGGAATAGTTGAGTGAGTTTTCCAGGGAGTAGCCTTCGTGAGGGAATCCCGGCGGGATGTAGAGAATATCACCCGGCTCCAGCTCTTCGTCGATAATCCCTTCAAACGGGTCAACCTGAAGCAGGTCAGGATGCGGGCAGTGCTGCTTCATCGGCACTTTTTCGCCCACGCGCCAGCGGCGGCGGCCCGTACCCTGAATGATGAACACGTCGTACTGGTCAAGATGTGGACCTACGCCGCCGCCCGGCACGGAGAAGGAGATCATCAGATCGTCCATGCGCCAGTCGGGCAGGGCGCGGAACGGGCGCATTAATGCGGCAGTCGGCTCGTGCCAGTGGTTGACCGCCTGCACCAGCAGCGACCAGTTGTTTTCACCGAGGTGATCGTAGCTTTCGAAAGGTCCGTGGCTAACCTGCCATTTCCCGTCCTGGTGGCTGACCAGACGGCTGTCGACTTCGTTTTCCATAGCCAGACCTGCCAGCTCGTCAGGCGAGATAGGGTCGACAAAATTGCTGAATCCGCGTTTCAGAACCACCGGGCGTTTTTGCCAGTAACGTTCAATAAACTCGGGCCAGTTAAGCGTTAAGTGATAATCCATAATTTTTTTATTCCGCAGGCTCTTACTGACTCGGATTATAACGGAAGCTCAGTCCCCCGGCTGCGAGATCCTCGCATTTTTCACATAACGGGTTAACTATCGTTCAATGTGGGCTGCTGGCGACCAAAAATAACCTCCATTCTGGCGCCGCCCAGCAGGCTTTCACTGGTTTCTATTTTCCCGTCGTACTGGTCGACAATCTCACGGGCGACGGCCAATCCTACGCCCTGGCCAGGACGTAGCGTATCGGCGCGCTGACCGCGATCGAACACCACGTCACGCTTATTGCGCGGGATGCCCGGACCATCATCCTCAACGATAATATGCAGTTCGGTTTCCGTCTGACGCGCAGACACTTCCACGAACTCCAGGCAGTATTTGCAGGCGTTATCCAGCAGGTTACCCATCACTTCCATGAAGTCATTTTTTTCACCCACAAAGCTTATCTCTGGCGAGATATCGAGGCTGATGTTCACCCCTTTACGCTGATACACCTTGTTGAGGGCGGACGTGAGGTTATCCAGAAGCGGGGCTACCGGGTGCAGCTCGCGGCTCAGAAGCGCGCTGCCGGAACGCATGCTGGCGCGGTGCAGGTAATAGCCAATTTGCTGGGAAATACGGCTGATCTGCTCCAGCATCACCGGCTCGGCATCATCGACGCTCAGCTTCGAACTGCGCATTGAACGCAGGGTACTTTGCATGACGGCCAGCGGAGTTTTCAGGCTGTGGGTCAGGTCGGTAAGGGTGGTACGGTATTTATCGTAGCGTTCGCGTTCACTTTTAAGCAGGCGGTTGAGGTTACGCACCAGGCTGGTGAGCTCACGGGTGGTTTCCGGGTTCAGCTTCTCGCGATGATGTTCTTCCAGCTCACGAACCTCTTTCGCCAGTGATTCAATGGGGCGCAAGCTCCACCACGCCGCCACCCACAGCAGCGGGATCACCAGCAGGAGATTCGCAGCCAGAACGTAGATGAACCAGCTCCAGACCATATAAGAACGCTTCAGCTCGACCGGAATGGTGTCGATCACCACGATGGTCAGCTGCGGCATGTTCAGCGTCGCTGGATAGAGGTTAATCGCGACGGAGTGCGTCATCTCCGTCTCGGCGTTGTCGGCGCGGATCTCGTTCAGCTTTTGCTGCAGGGAGCGATCTTCATGGATCAGCGAGCTGGTGGTGTTGAGATCGGCTTCAATTTCGTGAAATCCGTTGGTTTTGAGCCATTCCGGACGAATGCTTTTGACCAGCCAGGGAATATCACGCTGCGCCCACAGTAATTTCCCCTTTTCGTTATAAATCAGGGCCAGCGTTGGACTCTGCTGGTTGAGGTTTTCCGGCATTTCGACGGTGATTTGGTTGTTTTCCCACTTCGCCAGGGTATAAAACAGATTGCTTTCGCCACGCAGCAGCCGAAAGGTGGTTTTATCAAAGCTGACGCTGTAGCCCACCAGGGCGACCATGCCGTAGGAGAGCGACAGCACCAGCACGACGGCAGCCGTGGCCAGTAAGAAACGAACCCGCAGCGAGAGGGGCAGTATGTGGCGTAAAATCCCTCTCATTTAGCGTAATTCGAACAGGTAGCCCTGGCCACGGACGGTGGTAATCACATCCTGCGGATACTGCGCCTGAATTTTCTTACGCAAACGCCCCATCAGCACGTCAATGGTATGGCTCTCGCGCAGTTCAGCATCAGGGTAAAGCTGGAGCATTAAGGAATCTTTGCTCACCACTTTGCCATTGTTACGGATCAGCGTTTCCATGATGGTGTATTCGAAGGCGGTGAGCTTAATCACTTCATCATTGATCGCTAATTCCCGGCGGGAGAGATCGACCTGGAATGGCGGGATGGAAATAACCTGTGAAGCCAGCCCGCTGTTGCGGCGTAACAGCGCCTGCATGCGCGCCGCCACCTCTTCAATATGAAACGGCTTGGTGACGTAATCGTCTGCACCCGCGCTGAGCACTTCAACCTTATCCTGCCAGCCTTCACGGGCGGTCAGAACCAGAACCGGCAGGGAGACATCGTGGCTGCGCCAGCGGCGAATTAGCGACAGACCGTCTTCGTCAGGCAACCCTAAATCGACAATGGCGATATCCGGCAGGTGTTCATTGAGATAATAATCGGCTTCTTTTGCATCTTCAGCATCGTCCACCTGATGTCCCATCTCCTGAAGCTGAACCTTCAGGTGATGGCGTAGTAATGCGTTATCCTCAACAACCAGTACGCGCATCATCTCTTCTCCCTAAAAAATTGGTATGAATAGTTTAACGCTGATTATGGAGTTTGAAACCAGCGCTATGAAATTAAATGACTTTTTTCATGCTCCCTATGCCTTGGGGGCGTCCTGGGGGCAAAGCTGTCGGCATCTGATTGTTCAGCATGTTGACCTGATCCTGGTTCATATCGCCAATCCACTTCGAATAAACCTCATACACCATACGAGCATCCTCATGGCCCATCTGGCTGGCGATAAAGGACGGGTTCGCGCCAGCCATAAGCGTCCAGCAGGCGTAAGTGTGCCGGGACTGATAAGGGTTTCTCTCACGAATACCTGAAAGTTTAGTTCCCTGTCGCCAGCCATACGAAATCGAATTTTTAGAAAAATAGCTCTCATTCACTGAAGATTTCTTTTCAGGCGAAAACACGAAACGCAGATTTTGTTGTTCGGTTTTGCCGATTTCGCGATGATGAAAAATAATCTTCTGGCGCGGGTTGTTGCCGGTGATTTCGTACTGCTCCAGCAGCGCATCATGCGCGGGCTTGAGCAACGTGATCGTTCTGATTCCCGCATCTGTTTTCGGCGGCACAAATACCCGTTTGTTTGTCAGACTCCTGGACACGTGAATCTCACCTTTTTTCAAATCAATGTCATCCCACGCCAGGGCGCAAATTTCGCCGGGCCTCATTCCCGTATGCACGGCAACGATGATGATCAAAGCCAGTTTGCGGGGAAGGGCTGCAATTAGCGCCTGGTACTCATGAAGTAGAAGCGGATCGGGGTCTGCCTTAGATAGCTTGAGCCTGGATACGCCCTCATAAGGAGCGTGTAATATAAACTTACTTCGATTAGCAAGCTTCAGCATTTCTGATAAAACAGCCATCTGTTTATTGACCGTTGAGGGCGCGCGCCCCTTTTTAACCAGGTTAGGCATAGAAGGGTTTAACACGCAGCCCGTCAGCAGCTCTTTGCGATAATGCAGTATGTCAGCGTGTTGAATATCAGCCAGGGGGGTATTTTCTCCCACTACACGCTTCAGGGTGTTAACTGCAGATGTGAGTGAATGCAGAGTAGCTCCTGACACCTCCAGTGCTTTTGTCTCGATGAAAAAATCGCTCAGCTCACTGAACGTCGCGATCCGCTTTGTTGATGAGAATTTTTTAAGGGCCTTTGACTCAGGGAAGCGCGCCGCATAGTCGAACTGGCCGAACTGGATCTCACTTACGATGACGGCGCGAAGGTTTCCCGCCTTCTTGATGTTGCTGCTGTTAACCACCCAGCCACGGAGAACTTCGCGGCAGCGAATGCCGCGATAGGTAAACGTGATCCTGATTTTTCCGTTATGAAGTTCAACGCCGGTTGGAAAGTTCATCATGCTTCCTGAATAAATCTATTAATCAGCGGAAAGTTGTACCAGACCAAAGCGCGTTTGCTTTCCCCACCGGGTACCGCGGGTACTCGCTTAAAATGAACCCCTTCAATCCAGCATCCGAGGCGATAAGCTTTTATTTGCCTGTCATCCAGCCCCGTTTTCTCAGTTAGCTTTCCCGCCACCATCCACTCTTCATCGAAAATGATTTGCGCCATGCTTAACTCCATGACGCCGCCACGATACCGTAGCGGCAGATAGTATATTGATTGTCAAAAATCACCGACCAAGGCCGGGGAGGCACTTAAGATGCCTGACACCGAGCATTGCCGTTGCCACGTAACTACGGGGGCGGTTAACAACCTCAACCGTAATTTTTCTCCCTTGGAACTTGATGGTGTAAAAAGTCTGTTTGTCGCTTCGACCATGCTCGCCGTATTTCTCAAAATGGCATTTGAGCGCTGCGGCGCATGCTGGCCCGCCGATGCTGTCTCCCTTGCTACGGTTAATCAGACGCACAGGAGTCTTCCTGATGGTTGATAACGCTGCGGGCAAGCCCGGCGGCCATAGCCGGTAATTCCTCATACTGATTGCAATATGCCGGGTTGGAACATAAGCCCTGCAGTGCTGCAATGGTCAGCTGCTGCAGGTAGGTAACAGAAGAAAGCGGAGCGTTTGTTTCAGGTGCTGGTTCAGGCCGTGCTTTCGGCTTTGCATTAACGGCCGGTGGATCGAGCACGACAGATTTTTGTGGTTCCGGACGGCGGTATTCAACGATCGCATCAAGCGCTATTTTCTGGCGTTCACTTTGATCATCAGACCATTTATCAAGGATGCAGGCTGCCACCATTTGAATTTCATCATTTTCAAGATCAGGAGAGAGGCAAAATTCAGTATCAGCAATATCTGTGATCATTAAATCTATGAGATGCGTGACCGGATGCCCTGTAAGCAATACATCACCTTCAGCTTCCTCAAGAGACAGTTCCCGGGTGCGACCCGACATCAGGTCGTTAAGGGCGCAGGCAATTTCGATTTCCCGCTCGCTCATTGCCGGACGATTTTCCGTTTTTTCGACCTCATTTGAGGGGGGATTATTAATCAGTGCATCAACAGAGAAGACTCCGCCGCCCAGGTTCTCCACCCGTGGTTGGTCACTCGCTTGCCCTTCTGGTGCTGGGTTCTGAGCGAATGCCTCGTTGAGTTCTTTGTCGAGCTGCGCAGCTTTGGCAGGGCAAACTGCTGGTAACTCAGTTTCGCCAGATAAAGACGGTTTGGTTTCATCATCTTCTTTCTTCTCCGAATTAGAGCGAGCTTTAGGGCGGCAGGCCAAATCAATCGTTTTCTGGTCAGGATGTGCATGATCAGATTCAACCAACTCGCGATTGATGTACTCACGCAATGCGATAGGATCCATCCAGAGGTCGTCCGGTGCGGATTTAATCAGAGCGATGATGGCAGCGCGGGAATAGTCCAGAATCCCGGGGGTAGAGCGTAATTTCTTCCACCAGGCAGTGAAGCGGGTGTCCTGCTCAGCTTCGGCCATGGCCTTGCCAGGAATGAAAAATTTGTTTGGAATTGAGTAAATATCGATTTCGTCGAAGGTGCTCAGAATCGCAACAGCAACCTCTATCTTGAGCGTGGACAGGTTGTGTACCAGATCCGGGCTGCGGTCTGTCTTGTTGCCGCCTCCTAAGGTTGAACTGGTGTCTGTGCGATTTTCTACGGTAGTGGTGGCAGCCTGCGGGCGCTTATCTGCTGGGGTATCAATCCATTTAGCGATCTGCTTTTTGATATCCGGCCACTGTGCTGAATCTTTTGTGTTCTCACGTACCCATACGAGCAGTTGCTCCTGCCGTTCCGGCGCCAGCGCCAGCGCGCGGGTTTCTTTTGCCAGCGCTTCTGCAAGCTCGCGGGCAAAGCTGGGTTCATCATCATTCTTTAGATCGACGATCTGGCCGTACTGCGCTGTAGTGATGCCCGGGACCGGGCCGAACAGTGCGAGGCACGCTGCTCGTGATGCCTGATCGAGCAGCGCAACAGTTTTAATTTCTTCCTGTGCCTTGTTGTCGTCCCATTCCGTTTTTTCTTCGGATTCTGGCTGTGGTGCCGCAGCTGGTTCACCTGCATTCACATTCCAGATAGCAACGGTATCGAAAAATTCAGGAGAGAAAACATCAAGCTCAGGGCAGGGTAACTCTTCGCGGTGCTCCCAGATTTTTACCTTAAAGTAATCATCAATATGTTCTGGATGTTCGGCCGCCAGCCTGCCGAAAATAACAGCTTCAGCGATGGCTTTTGTGGCCGCATTGACAGCAGTAGCAAGTGGCTTTAAATCTGGGTGTTTTTTCAATGCTTTATCTTTTGGGAAATAAGCACCGCCGAAAACTTTCAATTCAACAGACATAAGGACCTCGATTAATATTTAGAAAATGAATTTGAACGAAATGTTTTGCGAGTAACACGCCTAATGCTTTTTAACGCGTTACGTCTTTCTCTTTTTTCATTGCATTGCTTACATAAATAAATCGTGCGCTTAAAGGGGTATATGTCTGTTTTCCTTTCATGCATTTCCGATTTTTTATATTCGTGACAGCAAACAGCGCAATGACAAATGATGTCATCCATATCAGTTAAGTTGTTGACGTTTGTGATCGTAATAAGACATGCCACAAGCGTTCTGCGCTTCTGCGAAGTTCACAGACAGTAAGCTAATGTGCTTAACAGCACAAACCGGACAATGAAATTCACCGAGCACGTAGCCGCCGTCAAGCACAACGGTTACAGGGCCTGAGGATGGCAAATGAACCACGCCCGAAATAACACCATTAATATTAAACGTCGCGATTTCTTTATTTACGATTGCGAGACCCATTTCAATAGTTGTTAATTTTACTTTCATTTTGCATTCCTTAATTTATGGTGCGGAATTACCTGCCGTTTAAGGTATATGTATCTGAATGTGGAAGTGTTATATATCTGCTAAATAAAAACGCTTATTTAGTTTGTGGAAAATTAAGAGTTAAGGGTTCCCTTTTTGAGCCAGTAAATAACAGAACTGGCGGATTCTGGCTGTAATCCAGTTAAGACGAACGGCCTGCTGTCTTACCGGTTTGCGTGCGAAATCAATCATCATAGGACTCCAGTTCGCCAGAGAGAACGCCTCGGATTTTCTGAATCTCGCTACGTGCAGCATCTCGCTGTTGATGCATGAATTGCTTAACAAGAGATAAAGCCTCTAAGACCACTTCTTGATCCGGGCTCTTCATGTGTTCTGCTGCAGAAATTACTGCTACACGAGCTAATTCAAGGTTTTCGAGACCCGAGAGAACATCAGATTCGATACTTGCGAATCCTGCGTACTTAGTTGCTAGTTTCAGTGCGTTTTTCATATCACCCTCGTTTGCCTTATCGCCGGCCAGCGGAACGTTTACCTGTCGCACCTGTTGTGCTTCGATGAGTAGAGAATACAACATAAAGTAGATGTGTCAACACTAAAAGTAGAAAATAAGGAGGTGTTTGCTACATAAGGTAGTGTGTGAGGGCGTAAAAAAACCCGGCATGTACCGGGTTCTTATGGAATTATATTATTTTTGGGGGGTGTTTGCGTACTTCAGGAAGAAATCATAAAGCTGTTTATACCGCATTTCGAAAGCCAGTAGCATGTTTTTGGCTTCGACACTAGGGAACTGACGAAACACTCTAACCAATCGCTTTTCATCTTCGCTTAACTCTCTGAATTCCGCATCACTGTCCACATTTGGTTCTGATGCATGGAAGCCGGAAAACTCAGTCTCCGGGAGAATACCTGTCGCGCTGTCGCCCTCGCCGTAGTCAAGCCAGGCCGCTTGGACATTCAGCCAGTCAGCTATCTTTTGCAATTTCTCATCGCGTGGCTTGGCCGTGCCCAGCGTATAACGACGGGCCATTTCGTATGTGACATCGCAAGCCAGGCTTAAATCCTTTACAGAACGGCGCTGTCTGCGCATTTCTTCGGTCAGCCGGTTAGCGAAATCCTGATGTTTATTCGCTTTTTCTACCATAGGTAGAAGAGTAAGGCACGGCGCGTTCATAGTCATTTCTATTTTTCGTAGTTGTATTTTCTACTTTATGTAGTATATTGCAGTCATCGACTTATTCTGGAGAACACGATGACTACTTCATACAAGAACATAACCGAAAAGGCAGTGAGGTCGATTGGCTCTGTTTCGGCCGTCGCCCGCAAATTCAACTTTAAGTCCTCACAGTCAGTTGCCAACTGGATTATCCGAAACCGAGTTCCAAGTGAGCGAGTTATCAAGCTCTGTGAATTTGGCGGCTGGACAGTAACCCCGCACGAGTTACGTCCTGATTTGCATCCAACCCCTACCAGTGGAATTCCTGTTCAGGATATCCCACGCGCGCAGAAGGAGTCTGACTGATGGAAATCAAAAAGCTGGCATGCGAGTTGGAGTCCTGGGCGCAGGAAAAGGGCTGGAAGACGGTCACGCAGCTGATAACGCCGCATCACTTCGGCGATCTGCTTCAGCCATTGGATAACGTGACGGACCCAGATGAGTACGCGCGCCGACTGCACAACAACAAGCAGATAATTCAGCGCGCGTTCCGTAACGATACGCCGAATTATCTCAAGCAGGCGCAAGCGCTGAGCTATGCCATCCGCACCGCCATTGATAACGAACTGGAGCAGAAGGACTGCATGCTCTACCGGGCTGCCAGGGTTAACAAAGAGTGTATCGAAGCCACCAACGCGGTATTCACCGGCAAACCGCAACCGATTATCAGGCGGGAGACTCTGGAAGCGATTGATGCGCTGGCGCAGATGGCTGGTGTGAAAGTCCAGATCATGAACTGTCATCGCGCGGCATAAGGGTCAGTGAAGCCATGAATCCATCTGACATCATTCGCGGGTTCGGTCGTCCGGTTGCGTATTACCCGGCGCTGGCCGAACACCTCGGCGGCGTTAGTGCCACCGTTCTGTTTTGCCAGATGACCTACTGGATGGACAAGCTCACCTCCGATCTGGGTGTGCATAAAACCTCAGAGGAAATCCAGGCGGAAACCGGTCTGAGTTACGAAGAGCAACTGACGGCACGGAAAAAGCTTAAACGCCTTGGGGTTCTGGTAGAAACCCACAAGCGGCTTGAGCACCGGATTTACTTCAAAGTCAACTTCGAGCGCGTGGATCAGGTATTGACGCAAGTTGTTGATAATAAACCAAATGGACAAAACCCATTTCGGGAGCAGGGGAAAGCCCAATCCGGTAACAAGGAAATGCCTTGTTCGGGAACTGGGGAAAGCCCAGCCCGCGGAGACGGCAAAGCCCATTTCGATCCTACAGAGATTACTACAGAGATTACTACAGAGACTACTACAGAGAATAAAAACACTTCTTGTCCGGACGCTTCGCTGTCGGACGAACAACTGACCAAAGAGGCGTTTTTAAATCGTCATCCAGAGGCCGTGGTTGCACATGCAGGAAAACGACAGTGGGGAAGCAAGGAAGATCTGACCTGCGCTCAGTGGATGTGGAGCCGCATCGTCAAGCTTTATGAAAAAGCCGCTGAGACAGACGGGGAACTGGTGCGTCCTAAAGAACCAAACTGGGCAGCATGGTCCAACGAAATCCGGTTGATGTGTGCCGTTGACGGCAGGACGCATAAGCAAATTTGCGAAATGTTTTCGCGTGTACAGCGTGATCCGTTCTGGTGCCGCAACGTGATGTCACCATCAAAACTGCGCGAAAAATGGGATGACCTGGTTCTTCGCCTACCGTCGCCGGGAGCGGCGCAACACCAGGCTGGTGGTCGGGATATTAATCACATTTCCCGCCCGGATAACACAGTTCCGCCAGGATTCAGGGGGTAAGCATGCAAAACGCAGGTTCGATTCTCGATCGCCTTCGCCGTGTTATTCCGGCAGGCATTGAACCCAAATTCAAAAGCGCAGCTGAGCTGATGGCCTGGCAGCGCGAAGAAGGGCAAAAGCGCGCAGCGGAGATCGACAAGATCAACCAGCAGGCGCGGGCAGAGAAAATTTTCGGGCGATCCGGAATCCAGAACCTGCACCGCAGTTGTAGCTTCGCGAACTACACGGTGGAGGGCGACGGCCAGCGGCATGCTCTGAGTATGGCAAAGAGCTATGCGCAAAATTTTGGTACCGGGTTCGCCAGTTTCGTTTTCACCGGAAAGCCTGGTACCGGGAAAAACCACCTCTCAGCGGCGATCGGAAATTATCTGCTGAAACAGGGCCGAACGGTTCTGATTGTGACGGTGCCGGATCTGACCTTACGCGCCCGGGCCTGCTACGACGAAGGGCAGTCTGAAGCCGCGTTGCTGGATGACCTCTGCAAAGTGGATCTGCTGGTGCTCGACGAAGTCGGCATTCAGCGCGATAGCCGCGGCGAGAAAGTTTTATTGAACCAGATTATCGATCGCCGCCTGGCCGCAATGCGCCCGGTTGGCGTTCTGACCAACCTGAATTACGACGCGCTGGTAGAGACCCTGGGGGCAAGGGTTATCGATCGCCTGCGCATGGATAACGGCATTTGGGTGAACTTTGACTGGGAGAGCTATCGCGGAAACGTTAGCCACCTGAGACCTGTTAAGTGAATTTTAAGGAGAAAATTATGGAAACCGTACTTGATGCACTGAAAGCCATGAAAAAAGCGACATATCGCGAGGTTGCTGCCCGTCTGGATATCGAGCCCGTTGAAGCGCTGAACATGCTGCGCGAGCAGAAAGAGCAGGGACTGTGTGATTTTGTGGATGGCGGCTGGTTCCTCGGTACCGCGACAGAGCAGAAGCCGAAGCGTATCAGACCCAAGCAGCAGTCGCCGCTGGTTGATAGGGTGCTGTCAGCAATGCAGGGGCAGGGGGCCATGACCGCCAATCAGGTCGCAGAAAAACTGGGTAAAGGTTCGCGAGCCCTGAATGCTTCGCTGGGTGCAATGTGCAAGGACGGTCTGGTCCTGCGCCATGTTGACGGTAAAAACATCACCTGGAGCCTGGCGGGTGAACCGGCAATAAAGCCAGAGCAGCAGGAGCCAGCACCAGAGGTTAGCGAGCAAGCAGCGGCGCCAGCCTGCAAATCCACCGCCGAAATTATTCAAGATATCCCGACTTTCGCCAGCCGCCCGGATGATCTGATTATTCCGTCATCGCGTTATATCTCGACCGAAATCCGCCGCACAAAAGCGAAGCTGGCAAATCTGCAGCGTCTTCAGGGTGCCGTTCGCGAGCTGCGCCGCCACAAGAATCTGCTGGAGGGGCTGGGGAATGACTGATTTACCTAACTGCCCGAACTGTGGGTTGAAACCGGCCATGAAATTACGCAGCCGCGGCATGAACTGGGGTTCGGCAGAGGTACGCTGTTCGAACGGTTGTCCAGGTATACGCGCCGGGTTCTCATTTCCGCCAGATCACGAGGCTCAAGCCCGTAAAATCCTGTGCGAAAAATGGAAAAAGCTGGTGGAGGATAAAGCCCAATGAGCAACGCTATCGACTCGCACCTGACCGATGCGGTGATCAATGCAGCTTTCGAAAACACTAATTTCGGACGCACTGATTTCCGGACCATCCTGGCTGAAACAGTAATGAAACGTGCTGCCGGGTATCACTCTGGCTGGACTGCAACAACTATCTGCATGGGACTTGGGCTACTCGGTAAACAGGAACGGCCAACTAAGCTTGGCCTGACTTTCGCTTTCCATCACTACTACAAACCATTTGTTCGTGAAGCGCTGATGCCGGATAGCAGCCTTGAAATATGGCAAAAACTTGGAGCCCAGGAGGCCGCCCAATGAGCAACATCGACAAACAGGCTCACCAGGTGAGCAGATATGACCTAGTTAGTGGATACATGCAGAAGTGGCCTGATGGTGAGTTCGTTTATCACTCCGACTATCAGGCGCTGCTGGATGAGCTGGAAGCCAAGGACAAGCGGATTGCAGAGCTGCAGGCGAGCCACGGCAACCTTCGTGAGGCAATGGCTGGCATTCACAACACAATCACTGGCGGAGGAGCACATACGCCGCTGGCAGCCATTCTGAATGCATCCAAACGCGCATACGAAGAGTCAGCTGCCGCAGCCGGTAAAGGAGATGCATCATGAAAACTTTAGCCATTGGCTGGCTCAACAAATGCCGTTGCGGCAACAAATCACACACGGTAAAGACCGCTCGCGGAAATAATGCCGGTTTGTGGGATGACGATGCCGTTAAGTGCAATTCTTGCGGTCGTGGCGGCGTCATTCAGGTCTGTGAGGGACAGGCGCGAGTTTTATGGGAAACCGATGAAGAGATGGCTGAGAACAAGCCCATGAGCACTATTACCAAAGAATGGCTGCAGAAAGCAATTAGCCAGCACGAAGCCACCCGCGATGAAATCCCGTTCGGCCTGGATGAAGAGGACAGAAACACGCTGGCCGCCGAGCTATCGCGACGGCTTGAGCAGATGGCAGTCGAAGCCGAGAAGCATGAAGGCGGTGCAGCATGACAATCGAAAAACAGAGGTTGCGTGAAGAGTTATCTAACCCGGCAATCGGTAGTAATGCACACCTGAGAAAGTTAGCGCTGGCGCTACTGGATGAGCTGGAATCCGCAGAGAAGCAGTCAGCAGTGCGATTAGAGGCGCTAGATAATCGCATCGCTGAGCTAAATACAATGAGGTATCGGATTAAAACCCTTAACGGCACAGTAGATATCGTTGATGGGCAGCGTGACCGATGGATGGAACGTTGTAAAGATGCAGAAGCGAAGCTGGAAGCCGCAGAGAAGCGGATTGCAGAGCTTGAGCGCGACGAAACATAGTTAATCAAAGAGCGAGACAGCGCGGAGAAGGCGCTCGCTGATATGTATGAGGTCGCCATGGGTGAGCGCCCTGAATGGAGCAACCTATTCGGATACGCTGAAGCTATTGATGATGTTGCCCAGCACACCAATCTTCTCGATCTCGCGGCTGTTACCGGGAAAGGAGAGTGAGCATGGCTAAATTTACAGACGTACACGACCTGTTAACTGCTTATCAAAAACAGGCGCGTAAAGTACCCGCAAAGGGCGTTTATGCATCAAAACAGCGGCGTGAGGAAGTACAGGCGGCGCACGCAAGAAAGGTAATTCGTCAGCGCAAACGCTCTGTTGGGAAGTCCAATAAATTAGGGGGCCGTCGCCGGGCTGAAGTGTTGGCGGCGCTAATTTGCGAGATGAATTTTTGGGCTCTGGTGTGTCGATCTAACCGTCAGCAGATGAATAAGGAATAAACGATGGGCATTATTACCACAGAGCGCCTGACAAAAATCCTCTCTGAAACCCAGGCGGTAATTAGCGAATGTAACGCGCGTGGTGTTCATGGGTCCGTAGAGGTGAATGCCCGGTTGTTTGAAAATGTGTTGATGGAGTTATTGCGACAGCGCGCCGCCATGGGAAAAACCGAACCGCGCAAAGCCGTTCGCAGCGATCACGCTGAATGGTCACAGTCGACGTTTGGCGACGTAGGTCCTGTCGGTCCTCTTAAGCACCTCTCGAAAGAAGCTTTGGAGGCAGCAGCTGAGCCTGAGGATCTCAGTGAGTGGGCTGATATGCAATTCCTGTTATGGGATGCTCAGCGCCGCGCAGGTATCAGCGACGAACAAATAACGCAGGCGATGATTGATAAGCTGGCATTGAATAAGACTCGTCAATGGCCTGAACCGAAAGACGGTGAGCCACGGTTACACATCAAAGCAGCATCGCCGCAGGAGGTGAAAACGTGTACCTGATGGAGCTTTTATCAGGGGCAGTATGGCTGGTAGTTTTAATCCTGCTGGTGGTGCTGGCTATGAGAAGAATTGATTATTGATTAAGCACTTACCCGCTTAGGCGGGTTTTTTATGAATGAGATTACTAGTGTAAGTGTATTTTTTTTACTAAAAAGGTTTAATTAATTTTTGTGTGTGGTAAAGTTAAGACACTAGATTATAAGCGCCCCATCAGACCCGCCCTGAGCGAGTCTGTTAAAACCAACCAATCGAGGATTAAATCATGGCACTCACTGAATTCGGTAAGGCCGTCAGAAAAGCGAGGATAGATACTGGCAGCACACTTTTAACTATGTCCCAGGAACTGGATACAACACCTGCGTTTCTCAGTGGTTTAGAGACTGGTAGCAAAAAAATACCTCAGAAGTGGATTAAGAAGATTGATTCTTACTTCAAATCTAAAGGTATAGAACTTAAAGGATTGCAGGAACTTGCTGCGGTTGCGAACGATTCTGTTCCGGTAAATGGATTATCTCAGCAGCAGAAAATGCTGGTGGCGGGCTTTGCTAAGTCGCAATTCACACCAGAACAGTTAAAGAGCTTTGCAGATTTACTGCAAAAGATTAATAACAATGAGGGTTGATTATGTACCAGATGAGAGGAAACAGGGTGTCGCCGATGCAAGAAGAAGAAATAGCCTACAGAGCTATCAACTTCTGTAATGCCATTGGCCTAACAACCTCAAAGCGCAGAAGAAAGCGATATGACATGTTTTTCGAAAGCCTGTCAATTTATGGGGTAACTCTCGATGTTATGGAAGATAAAGATTGGGAGGCCCTGACGTACGATCTAACAATCGGACATTGTGACCCTGCCTCTCTAACCATTACTGTGCCCAATAAGATTTATGTAAATGCCTGCCTAGGGGAAGAGCACGCTCTCGCTGTTATTTTCCATGAACTAGGGCATTTGCTTCTTGGGCACAAACCGGTTTTACACTTCTCAGCTAAAGAACCAACCCGTGTTGAGGATGCTGAATGGCAAGCAGACACATTTGCAGATATCGCGCTGGAAGCTATTGGCGTGAGAACACAACAGATGTCATTCGACTTTTACATGTAAAAAGCCCTGCGCTAACAGGGCTTTCAGGGGCGGAAAGTGCGCTAACACGTTCCGTTGAGTATGGAGGCAATCCAACCACGACACTCTTCTTAGACAGCCGAAGTGTAGTGGTTCTCCTAACAAAGTGCAACCTGTGTGGATTTACAGGTAAGCAGGGAAACCGAAGCTATGGCTATGGGCACCTGTCGCAAATGTGGTTGTCCGTGTGAGATCATTTTCCGCTACTCTGTTTGTGTAGATGGTGTGATGCGTCATGCGAAAAAAGGGAAACCTTTCCCGATTCCACTTTGCAGCTGCAGCGGAAAGCATGCAGCGTGAGATAAAGTACTGACAAACCCGCTTCGGCGGGTTTTTTTATGCCAATACCAAAAACCCTTTAACGTTTCGTGCTGTTAGTAAGCGCCCCGTCAGCGACGTCTGTCGACGAACCTTTAATCCGGCGATGATAGAGTCCACTTAATTTTTAATGGACTCTATCACAAATGACAGAACCGACAGCCCCACGCCAGCGGGCAACCTACTCCATGCCGTTCAAACTCGACCTGGTTCAGCGATCACTGCAACCCGGTGCCTGTGTGGCACAACTCGCCCGCCAGAACGGGATTAATGACAACCTGCTGTTCACCTGGCGTCAGCGCTATCGTCATCTGGTTGATGCGCCATCTGATGAGCATCCGGCACCAGCCATTATCCGTGACGATATCGTTCCTGTTGTGACCGCCGAATACTCTCAACCCGTGCTGCCCGCTGTCCCGGCATCATCAGCACAGAGCCTGCCACCGGATACCGGGCAACGCTGTGAGGTCAGCATCGGCCGTGCACGCCTGAAGCTGTCCGGCAATCTCACCCCGGCCATGCTGTCGGCACTGGTTCGCGAACTGAAGAGAGGTGGCTGATGATATCCCTTCCTACAGGTTCCCGCATCTGGCTGGTGACGGGCGTTACGGACATGAGAAACGGCTTCAACGGCCTGGCCTCCCGCGTGCAGAATGTCCTCAACGATGACCCGTTCAGCGGCCACCTGTTCATCTTCCGGGGGCGCCGTGGTGATATGGTAAAGCTGTTGTGGTCCGATGAGGATGGTCTGTGCCTGTTCATCAAACGTCTTGAGCGTGGACACTTCGTCTGGCCCGCTGTCAGCGACGGGAAGATCCACCTGACCCCGGCGCAACTGGCTATGCTGCTGGAAGGCCTCAACTGGAAACATCCGCAGTCATCACAACGTCCTGGCCTGCGGGTGTAACTTGTTGTAATGTCGGGTGTATGAAAAATGAACTCCCTGACGATATCGACCAGTTAAAAGCCCTGCTGCGTAAACAGCGGACGATGCTGAACGACCAGCAGACCCGCTTGCGTCAGTATGCAGGCCAGCTGGCGGGTTATGAGCAGGAAATCAACCGTCTGAAAGCGCAACTGGATAAACTGCGGAGAATGTTGTTCGGTCAGAGTTCGGAAAAGAGCCGTAATAAGCTGGAAAACAAAATCCGCCAGGCAGAGAAACGGCTGGCAGAGCTGGAAAACCGTCTGGAGGCGGCAAAAAACGGCCTGAACGACGACAAACCGGTCCAGGATGCGCCAACAGATGCTGAGGTTGCGCCACAAACGACGCCAGAAAACCCCGCCCGCAACACCTCCCGAAAACCGCTGCCAGCCGACCTGCCACGGGAAACACAGACTCTCCAGCCAGCGGACAGCGTCTGCCCGTCCTGTGGTGGAGAGCTGAAGGTGATGGGCGAAACCATCTCTGAGCAACTGGAGATCATCAACACCGCCTTTAAAGTCATCGAAACGGTCCGTCCAAAACTGGCGTGCAGCCGGTGCGACGTTATCGTGCAGGCGCCACTCCCGGCCAAACCAGTAGAAGGCAGTCGTGTGGGCAGCAGCCTGCTGGCCCGTATCCTGGTCGGAAAATATGTGGAGCATACGCCGCTGTACCGACAGTCTGAAATCTACGCCCGTCATGGACTGACGCTGAGTCGTAACACGATGGTCCGCTGGGTCGCGATGATGGGCAACCGGCTTCGTCCGCTGTATGAGGCACTCAACCAGTACGTTCTGCAGGCTGGCAAGGTGCACACGGATGACACGCCGGTCAGGGTGCTGGAGCCAGGGAGTGGTAAAACGCGAACCGGTCGCTTGTGGGTCTACGTCCGGGATGACCGCAACGGCGGGGCGGCAGAACCGCCAGCTGTCTGGTTCTCGTACTCAGCAGACCGGAAGGGAGAACACCCGCAGCGGCATCTCTGTGGGTACAGAGGCGTGCTTCAGGCCGATGCGTACGGCGCTTACGACGCGCTGTATGAGTCCGGGCACATCAGAGAAGCGGCGTGCATGGCGCATGCCAGACGAAAAATCCATGACGAGCATGTGCGGCGACCAACAGCGATGACGGGTGAAGCGCTGAAACGGATAGCCGCGCTGTACATTATCGAAGCCGAAATCCGTGGGCTCCCGCCGGGTGAGCGACTGACAGCCAGAAAGGAGCGGACGGTCCCGCTGATGCAGTCGTTGTATGACTGGGTACAGGAGCAGATGAAAACGCTGTCGGAACACGCTGAGATGGCGAAGGCGTTCGCGTACATGCTGAAACAATGGGATGCGCTGAACGAATACTGCCGCAACGGTCAGGTAGAGATCGACAATAACATCGGTGAAAACGCGTTGCGCTCAGTGGCAGTTGGCAGAAAAAATTATCTGTTCTTCGGCTCTGATAACGGCGGTGAGGCCGCGGCGGTCATCTACAGCCTGGTTGGCACCTGCAAGCTGAACGGCGTGGAGCCGGAAGGCTGGCTGCGTGATGTTATAAGCAAGATCAACGCCTGGCCTTCAAACCGGCTACATGAACTGCTGCCCTGGAACCTCTCTTCTGTAAAATAATCCTTACGACCACGCTCAGGACGGAGCGCTTACTGCTGTTAAGCCGTTGATCAATTTTATGCATGAGTGTACTGTATAAATATACAGTTTATTTGCAGGGGGGGTTATTATGGGGTTTCCATCACCAGCAGCAGACTACGCAGAACAGACGCTCACTATCACCAGCCTTTGCGGCAATGACGGGAATTGCCGCACCATCGAAACATCCGCCGGTTACGCGATCATAAACGTCGCCAGAAAGCCGGAAGTGGGTGACACAGTCTTGGTTTCGTTCTGCGGCAGTCTGGATTTCGCAAAAGTGCAGGGGAAAGCGCTGATCACTCAGGATGGTGAGGCTATTGAGGGCGACGCGCTGGATGATGCGACTGTAATGGGCGTGGTAACGCACTTATTGAATCGCGTAACAGATACAGACAACAGACCGGTGATATAAGCGCCATGATTCCTGTGCAATAAGAACCGATCGGTTATACAGATCAATTACTGTTAATTGATCTATCTAACCTATTAGACGTTCGATGGAAGGGCTGCTTAAGTTACGTTCAGCGCGCAGGGAGAAAAAGGGACGGCCCCGATTTATCGTGGGATAGCTGATTTGAATAGGATTTTTCGTTATGAATGAGCAAGAATTAATCGCTGCCGTTCGCCCAGCTGGACGCTATGAAGTGGTGAGCCATGAGGATGGCTCCTTTGTTGTGATTCCAGTGCCTGCTGAAGCAATGCTGATTACCCGGGAAGCACTGAGACAATGCCTTGAGCGCTTCCGCAACCCTGACAACTGATTTATAATAATCAAGCTGGTCTGAACAACCAGCGCCTGTCGCACCATCACCGGAGAAAAGTGATGGCGCAAATAACTACCTCGAATTACTCACACCGCCAGTCTATGTGCGGTGTTTCTGCTTATGCTGGTGGTCCAGCATGAAGAAAGCAGATAGCCTCCATCTTTCGCGTGTGGCCGCACTGGGCTGCATCGTGTGCAGAAACCAGAACCTGGGCGAGACGCCCGCGGAAATCCACCACATCCGAACCGGACAGGGCACAAGCCAGCGCGCTGAGCATCGGAAATCAATTCCCCTGTGCCATATGCATCATCGCAACGGCGGTTATGGTGTGGCGATTCACGCTGGCCGCCGCGCCTGGGAAATGAAGCACGGTACCGAAGCAGAGCTGCTGGTGCAGGTTCTCTATTTGCTGGGAGAGCCTGCCGATGAATAAGCCAGTCAGTTACGGCTCAGTGTGCAGCGGCATCGAGGCCGCCAGCGTGGCATGGCATTGCCTGGGCTGGCAGCCAGCATGGTTCGCTGAGATAGAAAAATTCCCCTCCGCTGTTCTGGCGTACCGTTGGCCGGACGTCAGCAACCTGGGCGACATGACGCAAATCGCCGCGGCAATCCGTGCCGGAAAAATCGAAGCGCCTGATGTGCTGGTGGGGGGCACCCCTTGCCAGGCGTTCAGCGTTGCGGGTTTACGTAATGGGCTTGCCGGCGAAAGCTGCGCGCTGGAATCACCAGGGAAGCGATGGTCAAACGCTGGTTATGTGCTGGGACCAGAAAGAGCTATTGCCTGGCGAGTGCTCGACGCTCAATTTTTCGGAGTGGCCCAACGACGCAGACGTGTGTTTGTTGTCGCAACAGCTCGAGGGGATATCGATCCCGCAAAAATTCTTTTTGAGTCCGAAGGCCTGCGCCGGAATTCTCCGCCGAGCAGAAAAACGAGGCAAATCCTTACCTCAGATGCTGGCTATCGCGTTGCTAACGGTAGTCACTGGGATGGGGAGCATAATCCACATCCAACGCTGAATCAGTCATTCAATACTGGCGGGATCGGTGCGAGTAATCAGGAATTATTCAGTCAACGCGGCAGTGGGATCGTTGGGGCATTCCGCATGCGAGCTTTCGGCGATTACGCAAGCGACGAGACAGCATCAACAGTTAAAGCTCGCGATCACAAAGATGCGACCGATTTAGCTGTGACTTACTCTGACGTCAGCAGGACTCTGCTGGCTAAATCCAATGACAGCATGGATGAGACGCTTCAAACTTACGCCATTCATGGTACTCAGGATCCAGATACCCTCGCAGATATGGCTCACACCCTGGGCCGCAATCACGGTCAGGAAAACGCGGTTATCGCGTTCAGCTCTAAGGATAGCGGTCATGATGCCTCAGCAGAAGTTTCGCCGACCCTAAGGGCAGGGAATAGCAAGGTCAGCAACCAGAATGCTGGATCACCACCAGCGGTTGCTTATTGCATCCCTGGAAACTGGATAGGCCGCGCGCCTCACAATGGCGGAAACTCAACAGAGTCGCTGCACCAGATTTCACCTTGCCTTACCGCTACGGATCATCATGGAGTGGTTTATGCTTTTGTAGAAAATACGCAAGGTCAGGTAAGGCTGCAGGATGGAGATGGGCAAATTACAGGTCCGCTATCAACTGGCGGCGGCAAGCCAGGGCAGGGCTATCCAGCAATAGCTTACGCATTCAAGGGAGGCCAGGGAGCAAAAGCTCATGGAATAGGTTATGCCTGCGAACAGGCACCTACGCTTACCAGCGCAAATAGTGGGAGCAATCAGGCTCCTGCAATCATGCAAAACATGGCCGTTCGCCGTCTGACTCCTGTCGAGTGCGAACGCCTGCAGGGCTTCCCCGATAACCACACCCTGATCCCCACACAAAAACGTAAGCAGCTCACCGCTGAAGAATATGCCTACCTGCGCCACCACCGGCCAGAACTGACTGCAGAGCAGGCTTTCCTCCTGGCCGCTGATGGACCGCGCTATAAAGCGATCGGAAATTCAATGGCGGTACCGGTGATGCGCTGGATCGGCTCCCGCATACAGGAGGCGCTGCGTGCCTAAATACATCATCACCCCAGTGGGAAAACCCCGCATGACCCGCGCTGATAAGTGGAAGCAGCGCGCGCCGGTGATGCGTTATCGCATGTTTTGCGATGAAGCCCGCCTGCATGGAATCCGGGTGCCGGAGAACGGCGCCCATATCACCTTCGTTTTGCCGATGCCCCAGAGCTGGAGCAAGAAAAAGCGCGCGTCTATGGACGGCCAGCCACACCAGCAAAAGCCCGATCTGGACAACTTAACAAAATCTCTGTTGGACGCCTTGTTTGAGGATGACTCCCACATTTGGGACGCCCGGACATCAAAAATATGGGGCGAAACCGGAATGATATTTATCGAGGATATGAAATGACGCCACGCCAGAAACGCCAGTATCTTGAAGGGCTGGGAAAAACAGCAATGGCACCACGTAAGAGCTGGCTGGGAAAAAGTATTCTCCTGAATGATGTTCAGTCCGGCTGGATAAAATCTCTGCTTACAGTGTGGGGTGAATGCGTACGCGGTGGCACAGCACCGGCGAAACCATGCGGGCACTCATGCTGGAACGTAATCAGAGGAAAGAACTGGTCAGACAAAGCCCTTGAGCGGTTTACTGCAGCGCTGAACCAGGCGAGAGAAGAAGGATTTCGCGGTGAGCTGGCAATGAAACGGGCGCGCGCCATTCTTTGGCCGGAGCCGCCGACCAGCATTATTGACGAGGCTATAAGTAGTGATGACGGTGAATTTATGGAGGGCGTAGTGCTGCAGGCGTTCGACCTGAAGGATCCGGTTTACATCGTTGGCCGCCAGTATTACACCACCAGGAAAAAAATCTCTGACATCACCAGGGAACTGCAAACCCTGGCCCCATGGCTAACCGAATCGGAAGCCAGAAAGCGGGTGCGCTGGTGCCTGGAGATATTCAGGGCAAAGGTTTTTCTGTCGGCGAGGACCAGCCCGAAAGAAGATTCATGATCAGTTTTGTATTAGCAAAAAGTGCTATTTATTCTGAATGATGTTGAAAACGGGCCAGAAAATCAGATAATCTATTCATGCTTGGCAGAGCTGCGCCACGATGGCAGCGATGTAAAGCGACAATTTGAAAAAACTTTAAACCCCGCCTGCCGGGGTTTTTTGTTATCCGGCGATACGACAGGGGTATTCGCGAAGGTGCATTGCACCAGTACCCCTGTCATATGGTCGGATTTCATAAGACCTTAATGTTGCAAGGGTAGTTTCGTTTATGTATTATCTCGCTCCCGGCCCTTTAGCTCAGTTGGTTAGAGCGTGCGACTCATAATCGCCCGGTCGCTGGTTCGAGCCCAGCAAGGGCCACCAAACCGCCACTAGCTCATCGGGAAGAGCGACAACCTTGGTGTTGTAGTACGGGGGGCGAGGCTCCGGTGGCGGACCATGCCGACTTAGCTCAGTAGGTAGAGCAACTGACTTGTAATCAGTAGGTC
>NZ_JUMS01000018.1:0-860 GCF_001059415.1 Enterobacter sp. 940_PEND | reverse complement strand
CCGTCCGCTTTCGCGTTATCGGTGGTCACCGTCAGGTTACCGGAACTGATGGTCGCCGTACTGCTGTCCGCCACAAAAGTGGTGTCCACAGACTGGCTGTTACCGTTCACTTTCGCGGTCACCGCAGAAACACCGGCTTTGGTGTTGGACAGCGTGGTGGTGGCGATACCGTCGGCGTCGGTGGTCGCAGACTCCGTGGTAATCACTGCGCCGTTGGTGGCCGTGAAGGTCACTACCGCGTCTTTCACCGGGTTGCCGTTAGCATCGGTGACAATCGCTTTCACCGCGTTGGTGGCGCTGCCGTTGGCTTTCGCATTATCGGTGGTCACCGTCAGGTTACCGGCGCTGATGGTTGCCGTTCCGCCGTCGGCCACAAAGGTGGTGTCGACAGTCTGGCTGTTGCCGTTCACCGTGGCGGTCACTTTCGCCGTGCCGGCCGTGGTGTTGCTGAGCGTGGTGGTGGCGATACCGTCAACGTCCGTGGTGGCGGAGGCGGTAATCACCGTGGCGCCGTTGGTGGCGGTAAAGGTCACCGTCACGTCTTTCACCAGGTTACCTTTCGCGTCAGTGACAATCGCTTTCACCGCGTTGGTGTCCGCCCCGTCCGCTTTCGCGCCGTCGGTGGTCACCGTCAGGTTACCGGAACTGATGGTTGCCGTGCTGCTGTCGGCCACAAAGGTGGTGTCCACGGTCTGGCTGGCACCGTTGACGGTAGCCGTCACTTTGGCAATACCGGATTTGCTGTTGGTCAGCGTGGTGGTGGCGATACCGTCCGTATCCGTGGTCGCGGAAGCGGTGGTTACCGTCGCGCCGTTGGTGGCGGTAAAGGTCACTGCCACACCGGAAACCAGGTTGCCGTT
>NZ_JUMS01000017.1:0-216 GCF_001059415.1 Enterobacter sp. 940_PEND | reverse complement strand
CATCACTCATAATGATGGGGTCACAGGTTCGAATCCCGTCGTAGCCACCATCTTTTTTGCGGGAGTGGCGAAATTGGTAGACGCACCAGATTTAGGTTCTGGCGCCGCAAGGTGTGCGAGTTCAAGTCTCGCCTCCCGCACCATTCCCGGGTAAGCGTTGCACGGATGGGGTATCGCCAAGCGGTAAGGCACCGGTTTTTGATACCGGCATTCCCT
>NZ_JUMS01000016.1:0-28934 GCF_001059415.1 Enterobacter sp. 940_PEND | reverse complement strand
CAGAAAAATGACTGACTGCTGCATTCCACAGCAAAACCCCGCCTTATACCTTTTTACACACAGACTTATCCACAATGATACGAAAAAGTGAAAATGTGCGAGCGTTGCGCAAACGTTTTCGTTAAAATGCTCGCGCTTAATAAGGATGCCCCGTCAGGTGTGTTAGATGAGTTTTTCGCAGGAAAATTCATCTAACGCTCTCTGTAATCGTGAAATCCAGGGGATTTACCATGCAACAACGTCGTCCAGTCCGCCGCGCTCTGCTCAGTGTTTCTGATAAAGCCGGTATCGTCGAATTCGCTCAGGCACTTTCCGCACGCGGTGTGGAGCTGCTTTCTACAGGCGGTACCGCTCGCCTGTTAGCAGATAAAGGTCTGCCGGTAACCGAAGTGTCCGATTACACCGGTTTCCCGGAAATGATGGATGGACGCGTCAAAACCCTGCATCCGAAAGTGCACGGCGGTATTCTTGGCCGTCGCGGTCAGGACGACGCCATTATGGAACAGCATGACATCGCGCCAATCGACATGGTTGTCGTTAACCTCTACCCGTTTGCCCAGACCGTAGCCCGCGAAAACTGTTCTCTGGAAGATGCCGTAGAGAATATTGATATCGGCGGCCCAACCATGGTGCGCTCCGCGGCCAAGAACCATAAAGATGTGGCCATCGTCGTAAAGAGCAGCGATTACGAAACCATTATTAATGAGATGGATGCCAACGAAGGGTCACTGACTCTGGAAACGCGTTTCGACCTCGCCATCAAAGCCTTCGAGCACACCGCGGCGTACGACAGCATGATCGCCAACTACTTCGGTAGCCTGGTGCCTGCTTACCACAGTGAAAGCAAAGATCCTTCTGGCCGTTTCCCGCGCACCCTGAACCTGAACTTCATTAAGAAGCAGGATATGCGTTACGGCGAGAACAGCCACCAGCAGGCAGCCTTCTATATAGAAGAAGAGGTAAAAGAAGCCTCTGTTGCGACCGCTCAGCAGGTTCAGGGCAAAGCGCTCTCCTATAACAACATTGCTGACACCGACGCCGCGCTGGAATGCGTGAAAGAGTTCAGCGAGCCGGCCTGCGTTATCGTCAAGCATGCGAACCCATGCGGTGTTGCGGTAAGCACCTCTATTCTGGACGCCTACGATCGCGCCTACAAAACCGACCCGACCTCCGCGTTCGGCGGCATTATCGCCTTCAACCGAGAGCTGGATGCTGAAACCGCGCAGGCCATCATCTCCCGCCAGTTCGTTGAAGTGATCATCGCGCCATCGGCATCCGAAGAGGCGCTGAAAATCACCGCGGCGAAACAGAACGTACGCGTGCTGGTTTGCGGCCAGTGGGCAGAACGCGTGCCGGGCCTGGACTTCAAGCGTGTGAACGGCGGCCTGCTGGTTCAGGACCGCGATCTGGGTATGGTGACAGAAGCCGACCTGCGCGTGGTAACCAAACGTCAACCGACCGAACAGGAACTGCGTGACGCGCTGTTCTGCTGGAAGGTCGCGAAGTTCGTCAAATCCAACGCCATCGTCTACGCCAAAGAAAACATGACTATCGGGATAGGCGCAGGCCAGATGAGCCGCGTTTACTCCGCGAAAATCGCGGGCATTAAAGCAGGTGATGAAGGTCTGGAAGTAAAAGGCTCCGCCATGGCTTCTGACGCCTTCTTCCCGTTCCGTGACGGTATCGACGCGGCGGCTGCAGTGGGCATCACCTGTGTGATCCAGCCTGGCGGCTCAATTCGCGACGACGAAGTGATTGCCGCTGCCGACGAACATGGAATTGCAATGATCTTCACCGACATGCGCCACTTCCGCCATTAATTCCCGGAGCAGAAAATGAAAGTATTAGTTATTGGTAACGGCGGACGCGAGCACGCTCTGGCGTGGAAAGCGGCGCAGTCTCCGCTGGTGAAAACAGTCTTCGTAGCACCGGGTAACGCCGGAACCGCGCTGGAACCCGCGCTGCAAAACGTGGCTATTGGCGTAACCGATATCCCGGCGCTGCTGAGCTTTGCCCAGAGCGAGAAAATCGATCTGACCATCGTCGGCCCGGAAGCGCCGCTGGTGATTGGCGTGGTGGATGCGTTCCGCGCGGCGGGCCTGACAATCTTCGGGCCAACGGAAGGCGCCGCGCAGCTGGAAGGCTCCAAAGCCTTCACCAAAGATTTCCTCGCGCGTCACAACATCCCGACGGCGGAATATCAGAACTTCACCGAAGTGGAGCCAGCCCTGGCCTACCTGCGTGAAAAAGGCGCGCCGATTGTCATCAAGGCCGACGGTCTGGCTGCTGGTAAAGGCGTTATCGTCGCGATGACCCTCGAGGAAGCAGAAGCCGCGGTTCAGGATATGCTGGCGGGCAACGCCTTTGGCGATGCGGGCCACCGCATCGTGATCGAAGAGTTCCTCGACGGTGAAGAAGCGAGCTTTATCGTGATGGTCGACGGCGAGCACGTTCTGCCGATGGCCACTAGCCAGGATCACAAGCGTGTGGGTAATGGCGATACCGGCCCGAATACTGGCGGAATGGGCGCTTACTCCCCTGCTCCGGTAGTGACTGACGAAGTCCACCAGCGCACCATGGATCGCATCATTTGGCCAACCGTGAAAGGGATGGCGGCGGAAGGCAACACCTACACCGGTTTCCTCTATGCGGGTCTGATGATCGACAAGCAGGGTAACCCTAAGGTCATCGAATTCAACTGCCGCTTTGGCGATCCGGAAACGCAGCCCATCATGCTGCGCATGAAATCCGATCTGGTGGAACTGTGTCTGGCAGCCTGCGAAGGCAAGCTCGACGAGAAAACCTCAGAGTGGGACGAGCGTGCGTCTCTGGGCGTGGTGATTGCTGCAGGTGGTTATCCGGGCAACTACAACACCGGGGATGAAATCCACGGCCTGCCGCTGGAAGAGATTGAAGGTGCGAAGGTGTTCCATGCGGGTACGAAGCTGGCTGACGACGATCGCGTCCTCACCAACGGCGGACGCGTGCTGTGTGCAACCGCGCTGGGCCATACTGTGGCAGAAGCGCAGAAACGCGCCTACGCGCTGATGGCGGATATTCACTGGAACGGCAGCTTTAGCCGTCAGGATATCGGTTATCGCGCGATTGCGCGTGAGCAGGGAGAGTAATTTCCCGCTCACCCTAACCCTCTCCTTCAAGGGAGAGGGGATTTAAATCAAAAACTTTTTTCCGTCGGCTGCCAGGTGCAGAAGTCTTCGTTCGCCACCAGCAGCAGCTGAGAGCCTTCCGGCGCTTCCAGCCACGCCACACTCACCTCCATTGATGAATGACGCTGACGACGTTGTATGTGTTCGGTTGCCCAGGATTCGAGCTCAGGCTTGACCGTCTGTCCTTCGCAGGTTGTCACCGTCCCATCGGCATGCCAGCGCCCCTGGCGCAGCACAACGCGTCCCAGACGAAGCGCATCGCTGGTCTGGCGGATTTGTTCGGCACGATAACGGTAGAGGGCGATTTGATCGCTGGAAAGCTGCTGTTTTTGACCGCTGACTTCGCGCTGCATAAAGCTCAGCTCGCCATGGTCGTCAAAACGCACTTTCACGTGTTCGGGGGTCTTGCTGTAGACGTTCAGTTCAATCAGCGACAGGTCATCTCCCTGCCAGCGATATTCCGCAGTCGACGTATTGCCGTTATGCCACGGGCTGAAGGCAGAAAGCAGATGCACTTCGCCGCCGGAATCTTTGCGCCAGATCCTGACCGCACCCTGGTTGTCCGCGTAACCGCTGGCGGTAAACGGCGGCAGAGAGGTGTCGTGGCTGCAGGCTGACAACAGCAGCATGCCTGCCAGCGCGAGCGTTCCACGCCAGAAAGACAAAAGGGGCGTTACCGCCCCTTCGCTAAAACTGTTCACTGCCACGCGTCTTACTTAACAGCGTCTTTCAGTGCTTTACCAGAAACAAATGCCGGCACGTTAGCGGCGGCGATTTTGATTTCTTTACCGGTCTGCGGGTTGCGGCCAGTACGCTCAGCGCGGTGGTTCACTTTGAAGGTACCGAAACCAACCAGTTGCACAGCATCGCCTTCTTTCAGAGACTCAGTAATAGCAGCCAGGGTAGATTCCAGAGCAGCTTTAGCCTGCACTTTAGACAGATCAGCCTTGTCCGCAATTACATCAATCAGTTGAGTCTTGTTCATAAGTTATCCTTTCAATGTGTTTATCGCTTGCTAAGCATCGAGTGCGACGAAAATGCCAAAAAAGCACTCTCCTGCATACACGCACCGATAGCCACTTTTTTTCGCCCCCCAAATGTAGACCAGACAAGGGGCGAAAGGGAAGAGTCGAGGAGCGACAAAACGGGCGTTATCTCAAGTTTTATTGTCTCATTGGTTAAAAATTATACCAATATTGCTCTCACCAGCCTCTCGTAAGTCCGCGCGCAGCCCTTTTATCAGCTCAATATCGCGTTCTTCACACTCTGCCAGCAGGCGGAAAATTTCCCACTGAATGTCCCATTCTTGCTCAACCGCCGGGTTTGCACGCAGCTCTTCGTCGGTCATCTCGCGGCCTTCCTGGGTCATTTCCAGCATCGCGACGGTCGTAATAGATGCCTTACTGACTTCAATTGCGTGCTCCAGCGTTTCACCGCTCAGACGGGAGTGGAGCAGTTCGCTTAACGCCACGCAGGCGTCAATCGCCGGGTAGACACCGTACAGGTCAAAATCATCCGCAGCCGGAATCGCCTCTTCCAGCTTCTCCAGCTGGGAGTCGAAGTTCACCTTCGCGTCTTTCACCGTCAGCGTTTCCCAGATCAGATCCAGAATGCGGCGGTAGATATGGCCATCACCAAAGCCCGTCTCCTTACAGAACGCGGCATAGTTGGGATACATGCGCTCGCACAGGCAAGCCATAAACGTCACGTGCTGCCAGCTTTCAAGTTTCTCAAGGCGCAGGTGAATCGGGTTTTGTAGCATGATGATCTCTCGAATCGAAAATTAGGCGCAGTTTACCTGAATCATCGCTGAATTTCCTGCCAACGAACAAAAGCCGGACGCGAAGAGGCCACGGCGTCTGCCCAGCGCGTCGGCTCCGGCAAGCGGTAGCCCTTCATGCAGCGCTGCACCCACGCCAGGGCGCTGTCCATGCTCACCCGGTGCCCGGTGGCGATAAAGAGCGGGTTACAGCGCGCCTTGCTGCGCCAGACCCACGCTAGCTGCTCGCCTTTATGGATAAGCGGCGCCAGCGCGCCCGGTTCGGCAGAAAGAGGTTCAAACGCGCCGCACAGGCGTTTCTTGGCGACGCCAATGGTCGGCACATCCACCAGCAGACCAAAATGGCTGGCAACGCCTAAACGGCGCGGGTGTGAGATACCGTGTCCATCGACAAACAGCAGGTCAGGTTTTTGCGAGAGTTGCTCCCACGCTGCCAGCAGCGCGGGATATTCGCGGAAGGAGAGAAAGCCCGGAATGTACGGCATGGTGGTCGCGATACGCGCAACCTTGTACTCCACCAGCTCAAGCGAAGGGTATTTCAGTACCACCATCGCCGCTCGCGTCACTTCCCCACCCTGCTCGAATCCGACGTCTGCTCCGCCAATGTACTGCGGAGGATCTTTATCCAGACGATCCTCGCGGATCACCGATGAGGCCAGTTCGATTTGTTGAGCGCGTAGCGACGCGAGATCCATAATCACTCCTTACTGGTGATACTGGGCAGAAAGCCGATGCACCGCCTCCACAAATACGCCTGCGTGTTCTGGCGGCACATCCTGATGAATGCCGTGGCCGAGGTTAAAGACGTGGCCTTCCCCCTGGCCGAAACCAGACAGTATAGTCGACACTTCTTCTTCAATGCGGGCTGGCGGCGCATAGAGCATGGACGGGTCCATATTGCCCTGCAGCGCCACTTTGTCGCCCACGCGACGGCGCGCATCGGCGATATCGGTGGTCCAGTCAAGGCCCAGCGCGTCGCAGCCGGTTGCCGCCATCGCTTCCAGCCACTGACCGCCACCTTTGGTGAACAGCGTCACCGGCACGCGGTGGCCTTCGTTTTCACGCAGCAGGCCATCAACGATTTTGTGCATGTAGTACAGGGAGAACTGCTGATAATCGCGCCCTGTCAGCACGCCGCCCCAGGTATCGAAAATCATCACCGACTGCGCACCGGCCTTAATCTGCGCGTTCAGATAGAGGGTGACGCTCTTCGCCAGCTTGTCGAGCAGCGCATGCAGGGCCAGCGGCTCGGCGTACATCATCTTTTTAATCATGGTAAAGGCTTTGCTGCTGCCCCCTTCCACCATATAGGTCGCCAGGGTCCACGGGCTGCCGGAGAAGCCAATCAGCGGCACTTCACCTTTCAGCTCGCGGCGAATGGTGCGCACGGCGTTCATCACGTAGCCCAGCTCGCCTTCCGGATCGGGGATCGGCAGCTTATCCACGTCGGCTTTGCTTTTGATTGGGGAGGTGAAACGCGGGCCTTCGCCGGTTTCGAAGTACAGGCCAAGGCCCATTGCATCCGGAATGGTCAGAATATCCGAGAAGAGGATCGCGGCATCCAGCGGGAAGCGGCGCAGCGGCTGGAGCGTCACTTCACAGGCCAGCTCGGCGTTTTTGCACAGCGACATAAAATCGCCCGCCTGCGCGCGCGTGGCTTTGTACTCCGGGAGATAGCGTCCCGCCTGGCGCATCATCCACACCGGGGTGACATCAACGGGCTGGCGCAGCAGCGCACGCAGATAACGATCGTTCTTCAGTTCGGTCATTTTTGCAGTTCCTTAAGCGTCATGGCCTCAGTGTAACACTACTCATACTCGGCCCGACACATCGCCACGGTATCTTCTATCAGGCGACGCGCCACGGTGCCCGGCGGAGGCAACAGCGGTAGATCGTCGTAGCGATACCAGTTCGCGTCCAGAAGCTCTTTCTGGTCGATAACGATCTCGCCGCTGTCGTATTCGGCCATAAATGCCGTCATCAGCGACTGCGGGAACGGCCACGGCTGGGAGGTGACGTAGCGCAGGTTCTTCACTTTGATCCCACTCTCCTCCATCACCTCGCGCGCCACCGCCTGCTCCAGCGTTTCGCCCACCTCGACGAAGCCGGCCAGCACGGTGTGAATGCCGTTGCGATGGCGGGTATGCTGCGCCAGCAGGATGGAATCCTCCCGGCGGATAGCGACGATAATGCACGGCGCAATCTGCGGATAGTAGCGTTCGCGGCAGTGGCTACAGAGCATCGCCCACTCGGTTTTGCTCGGGCGCATGGTATGACCGCAGTAGCCGCAGTATTTATGCGAGCGGTAAAACTCGGCCAGCTGCACGCCGCGCCCCGCCAGCTGGAACAGCCCCACGTCCAGATCCAGCACCTGGCGCACCGATCCCATATCCTGGCGGCGGGGCTGTTGGATCAACCACACGGGCTCACCCTGCCACTCGCCGATCTGTAGCGCTGGCTGTCCAACGAGATCGAACGCCTCAGCTGCACCGTAGGGGATTTGCCCGGCAGGAAGCCATAATTTTTGTTCGTGACTGACGATCCACCAACCAAGATCTGATTTTTCAATAATACGATCCATATCTATTGCACTACCTTCGCTTCACTGACATGTTGTTAGCATTGTGGTTACATTCTGGATAAGCAGATTCAATCCTACATTTTGCGGAGTCGACCATGTTAAACCAGCTGCAAAGCCTGACTGAGCGCGTTAGAGGAAATAACAAACTGGTGGATCGCTGGCTACATGTACGCAAGCATCTACTCGTGGCTTATTACAATCTGGTCGGTATTAAGCCTGGCAAAGAATCGTTTATGCGACTGAATGAAAAAGCGCTGGATGATTTTTGTCAGGGCCTGGTCGATTATCTGTCCGACGGCCATTTCAATATTTATGAACGCATTATCCGCGAAATGGAAGGGACAACGCCGTATTTAGCGGCCAGCAAGCTCTATCCGCTTCTGGAAGCCAACACCCAGCAGATCATGGATTACTATGATTCCGCGCTCGAGAACGCTATCGACCACGATAACTATCTTGAGTTTCAGCAGGCGCTATCCGACCTCGGCGAAGCGCTGGAAGAGCGATTCACGCTGGAAGATAAGCTGATCGCCCTCGTGCTGGATAATGATTTGAACATCAGTAACGAAGAGAACGTCGCGCGCCCTGCTTGAGTTCTTCATCGTTAACGAGTAATTTACAACCATTCGCCCCTCTCACGAGGGGGATTTTTCTTGTCGGAGTGCCCAGCGCCTGAAAGCGCGGGCTGAGACCGTTAATTCGGGATCCGCGGAACCTGATCAGGCTAATACCTGCGAAGGGAACAAGAGTCACACTGCTGTTGTATCGCCTGAGGGCGATCCTCTCTTGCTTCATCCGTCGTCTGACAAGCCATGTCCTTCACTTTTGGAATGAGCTATGTCTACTGCAAAACTGACCCGCCGCGAACAGCGCGCACAGGCCCAACACTTCATCGACACGCTGGAAGGCACCGCTTTCCCGAACTCGAAACGCATCTACATTTCCGGCTCGCAGGCCGATATCCGCGTCCCAATGCGCGAAATTCAGCTCAGCCCGACGCTTATCGGCGGCAGCAAAGATAACCCGCAGTACGAAGACAACGAAGCCGTGCCGGTGTATGACACCTCCGGCCCGTACGGCGATCCTGATGTTGCCATCAACGTCCAGCAGGGTCTGGCAAAGCTGCGCCAGCCGTGGATTGACGCGCGTAACGACTGCGAAGAGCTGAGCGTCCTGAGTTCTGCATACACTAAAGAGCGCCTGGCCGACGACGGTCTGGACGAGCTGCGCTTTACCGGCCTGCTGACGCCAAAACGCGCTAAGGCGGGCAAATGCGTGACCCAGTTGCACTACGCGCGCCGGGGCATCGTCACGCCGGAGATGGAGTTCATCGCCATCCGCGAAAACATGGGTCGCGAGCGCATCCGTAGCGAAGTGCTGCGCTATCAGCATCCGGGTGAAGGCTTTGGCGCTCGCCTGCCGGAAAACATCACGCCGGAGTTTGTGCGTGACGAAGTGGCCGCCGGGCGCGCAATTATCCCTGCCAACATCAACCACCCGGAATCCGAGCCGATGATTATCGGCCGCAACTTCCTGGTGAAGGTCAACGCGAACATCGGTAACTCGGCCGTCACCTCCTCCATCGAAGAAGAGGTGGAAAAGCTGGTCTGGTCCACGCGCTGGGGTGCGGACACGGTAATGGACCTCTCCACTGGACGCTATATTCACGAAACCCGCGAATGGATCCTGCGTAACAGCCCGGTACCAATTGGCACCGTCCCGATTTATCAGGCGCTGGAAAAGGTCAACGGCATTGCCGAAGACCTCACCTGGGAAGCGTTCCGCGACACGCTGCTGGAGCAGGCCGAGCAGGGCGTGGACTACTTCACCATTCACGCGGGCGTGCTGCTGCGCTACGTGCCGATGACCGCGAAGCGTCTGACCGGCATCGTCTCGCGCGGCGGTTCCATCATGGCGAAGTGGTGCCTGTCACATCATCAGGAAAACTTCCTCTACGAGCACTTCCGCGAAATTTGCGAAATCTGCGCCGCGTACGATGTCTCTCTGTCGCTGGGCGATGGCCTGCGTCCGGGCTCTATTCGCGACGCGAACGACGAAGCGCAGTTTGCCGAGCTGCACACGCTGGGCGAGCTGACCAAAATCGCCTGGGAGTATGACGTGCAGGTGATGATTGAAGGCCCGGGCCACGTGCCGATGCAGATGATCCGCCGCAACATGACCGAGGAGCTGGAGCACTGCCACGAAGCGCCGTTCTACACCCTGGGGCCGTTGACCACCGATATTGCGCCGGGCTATGACCACTTCACGTCAGGCATTGGGGCGGCGATGATCGGCTGGTTCGGCTGCGCCATGCTCTGCTACGTGACGCCGAAAGAGCACCTTGGCCTGCCAAACAAAGAGGATGTGAAGCAGGGGCTGATCACCTACAAAATTGCCGCCCACGCGGCTGATCTGGCCAAAGGCCACCCGGGCGCGCAAATCCGCGATAACGCCATGTCGAAGGCACGCTTTGAATTCCGCTGGGAAGACCAGTTCAACCTGGCGCTGGACCCGTTCACCGCCCGCGCCTATCACGACGAGACCCTGCCGCAGGAGTCAGGCAAAGTCGCGCACTTCTGCTCTATGTGCGGGCCAAAATTCTGCTCGATGAAAATCAGCCAGGAGGTGCGCGACTACGCCGCCGCGCAGACCATTGAAGTGGGTATGGCGGACATGTCTGAGACCTTCCGCGCCAAAGGCGGCGAAATCTACCTCAAAAAAGAGGAGGCGTAATGTATAAGCCCGATTTCCCGCCCGTCCCCTACCGTTTAGGGCTCTATCCGGTGTTGGACAGCGTGGAGTGGATAGAGCGCCTGCTGGAGACAGGCGTTCGAACGATCCAGCTGCGCATCAAGGATAAACGCGACGACGAGGTAGAAGCCGATGTGGTTGCCGCCATCGCGCTGGGGCGTCGGCATAACGCCCGTCTGTTTATCAACGACTACTGGCGGCTGGCCGTTAAGCACCAGGCGTACGGCGTGCATCTGGGTCAGGAGGATCTGGAAACAACGGATCTGAGCGCTATCCGCGAAGCCGGGCTGCGTCTTGGCGTTTCAACACACGATGACATGGAGATCGACGTGGCGCTGGCGGCCCGTCCTTCTTACATCGCGCTGGGTCACGTCTTCCCGACGCAAACCAAGCAGATGCCCTCCGCACCGCAGGGGCTGACGCAGCTGGCGAGTCACGTTAAACGCCTTGCCGATTACCCCACCGTCGCCATCGGTGGAATCAGTCTTGAACGCGCCCCGGCGGTGCTGGAGACCGGCGTCGGCAGTATCGCCGTCGTCAGCGCCATCACCCAGGCCGCAGACTGGCGTCTCGCCACCGAACAGCTGTTACAGCTGGCAGGAGCGGGTGATGAACGATCGTGATTTTATGCGCTACAGCCGTCAGATCCTGCTGGAAGATATCGCCATCGACGGGCAGCAAAAGCTGCTCGCCAGCCGGGTGCTAATTGTCGGTCTGGGCGGGTTAGGCGCGCCCGCCGCGCTTTATCTGGCAGGCGCAGGTATCGGTACGCTGGTGCTGGCCGACGACGACGAGGTTCACCTCAGCAACCTGCAGCGACAAATCCTCTTTACCACCGAGGATATCAACCAGCCGAAAGCGCAAATTACCCGGCAGCGCCTGAACCAGCTCAACCCGGATATTGAGCTGATTGCCCTGCAGGACCGGCTCAGCGGTGACAATCTGCGCCGTGAGGTTGCCCTGGCCGACGTGGTGCTGGACTGCACGGACAACATGGCGACGCGCCAGGCGATTAACGCCGCCTGCGTGGCAAATAATACGCCGCTTATCACGGCCAGCGCGGTGGGTTTTGGCGGGCAGATGATGGTCCTGACCCCGCCGTGGTCGCAGGGCTGCTATCGCTGCCTGTGGCCGGATGATGCAGAGCCAGCGCGCAACTGCCGTACGGCGGGCATTCTTGGTCCTGTGGTCGGCGTAATGGGCACAATGCAGGCGCTGGAGGCCATCAAGCTGCTCAGCGGCATGGAGACGGAACGCAATACGCTGCGGCTGTTCGATGCCCGCTCCAGCGGCTGGCGCCATCTGGCATTACACCGCGCCAGCCGCTGCCCGGTATGCGGAGGCCGCGATGCGCATTCTGTTTAACGATGAGCCGATGAGATGCGACGACGGTCTCACCGTTGCGGTACTGCTCGACAAGCTGCGCCAGCTCAAGCCGGGAACGGCGCTGGCGCTCAATCAACAGATCCTGCCGCGCGAGCAGTGGGAACATCAGCAGGTCAATGACGGCGACCAGATCCTGCTGTTTCAGGTTATCGCAGGGGGCTGAGATGTTACGTATTGCCGATAAAGTCTTTGATTCACATCTGTTTACCGGAACCGGAAAATTCGCCTCGCCGCAGCTGATGGTGGATGCCATTCGCGAAAGCGGCAGCCAGCTGGTGACGCTGGCGCTCAAGCGCGTGGATCTGCGTCATCACAGCGACGCCATTCTGGCGCCTTTACTGGAGGCTGGCGTCACGCTGCTGCCCAACACCTCCGGTGCCAAAACAGCCGAAGAGGCGATTTTTGCCGCGCAGCTGGCCCGCGAGGCGCTCGGCACCCGCTGGCTGAAGCTGGAAATTCATCCTGACGCCCGCTGGCTGCTGCCCGACCCCATCGAAACGCTGAAAGCGGCTGAAAAGCTGGTGCAGCAAGGGTTTACCGTCCTGCCTTACTGCGGCGCCGACCCTGTCCTGTGCAAACGGCTGGAAGAGGTCGGCTGCGCCGGCGTCATGCCGCTGGGCGCCCCCATTGGCTCCAACCAGGGGCTGGAAACCCGCGCGATGCTGGAAATCATTATTGAGCAGGCTACCGTACCGGTGGTGGTTGATGCGGGCATTGGCGTGCCCAGCCATGCCGCGCAGGCGCTGGAGATGGGCGCCGACGCGGTACTGGTCAATACGGCCATCGCGGTTGCCGACGATCCGGTCATGATGGCGCGTGCGTTCCGCATGGCCGTAGAGGCTGGTCTGCTGGCAAGGGAGTCCGGTCCCGGCTCGCGCAGTTTCCAGGCCCAGGCCACCAGCCCGCTGACCGGTTTTCTGGAGGCGATCTCATGAGCACGTTTACCGAGCGCTGGCACCAGCTTAACTGGGACGACATTGCCCTTCGCATCAACAGCAAAACGGCGGCTGACGTGGAGCGCGCGCTGAATGCCCGCCATCTGACCCGCGAGGATCTGATGGCTCTGCTCTCCCCGGCGGCCAGCGCGTACCTCGAACCGATGGCCCAGCGAGCACAGCGGCTCACCCGCCAGCGTTTTGGCAACACGGTGAGCTTCTACGTGCCGCTCTATCTCTCAAACCTGTGCGCCAATGACTGCACCTACTGCGGTTTTTCCATGAGCAACCGCATCAAGCGTAAAACGCTCGATGAAGATGAGATTGCCCGTGAGTGTGCGGCCATTCGTGAAATGGGTTTTGAACATCTTCTGCTGGTCACGGGCGAACATCAGGGAAAGGTGGGAATGGACTATTTCCGTCAGCACCTTCCCGCCATTCGCCGTCAGTTTGCATCGCTGCAGATGGAAGTACAGCCTCTCGCGCAGGAGGAGTACGCGGAGCTCAAAACCCTCGGGCTGGACGGGGTCATGGTCTATCAGGAAACCTACCACGAGGCGACGTACGCCCGGCACCACCTGAAGGGCAAGAAACAGGATTTCTTTTTCCGGCTGGAAACGCCGGACAGGCTGGGTCGTGCGGGGATCGACAAAATCGGTCTGGGTGCGCTGATCGGGCTCTCTGACAGCTGGCGGGTGGATTGTTACATGGTGGCGGAACATTTGCTGTGGCTTCAGCAGCACTACTGGCAGAGCCGTTACTCCATCTCCTTCCCGCGCCTGAGACCCTGCACGGGCGGGATTGAACCGGCTTCGCTGATGGATGAACGCCAGCTGGTGCAGACCATCTGTGCGTTTCGCCTGCTCGCCCCGGAAGTTGAATTATCGCTCTCAACGCGTGAATCCCCGGCGTTTCGCGATCGCGTTATACCGCTTGCGATTAACAACGTCAGCGCGTTTTCCAAAACGCAGCCTGGCGGCTACGCCGACGATCGTCCGGAGCTGGAGCAGTTTGTGCCGCATGACGGGCGACGTCCTGAAGCGGTCGCCGCAGCCCTGACGGCCCAAGGTCTTCAGCCTGTCTGGAAAGACTGGGACAGCTGGCTGGGAAGAGTCTCGCAATGACGCTGAAACGTACTGCAACGCCATAAAAAATTGTCGAGGCGCTACGAAAAGGCAAAACCGGGTGGTTGTCAGCGATCGTCCGGTTTTTTATTGTCACACGGTCAGCAACGGATGCTGACCAGGGCGAAAAGCTTCTTCCTCGTTTCGCCCTGCCTCTGGTTCATTGCACAAACGGCTCCTGACAAGTTGAATAAGTATTTTCTTAATGGTTCTTAAGATAAATCATCCCACCAGAAATCGTGTGCCGTATAATTCACCGCTAACCGCAGGACAGCGACTATGCTGAGAGGATATCGGCAGACGAAAAGTATTCACCATCAGGAACGATGTACAGCTCATGGCACTTCACAGCAAAAAGCTCTCTTTTACCCGGCCAATCATGCTCAGCTTTGCGGGGATCCTCTGCAGTTTTGCGGTGATCGCGATCGCGGTAACGCTTTCGCAACGAAAGGATTTTCTTGAGGATTATCATCAGATCAACAGCAATTTCACGCACAACCTGGCGGTGAACTACACCGAATCTATCCTGCGTGAAAACGACTATATCCTGGGCCGTTCCGCGATGTACTTTGCCCGCGACGACAGGCTCAACGAGACGCTCAACGTCAACCCGACGCAGGGGCTGCAGATGATGATGCATTTGCAGAACCTGATGCCGACCGTCTCCTCCATCTCGCTGGCGGACACGCAGGGGCATTATCTTCGCGCGCCGGAAGTGCTCCCCACGGAGACGAGTAAAACCTTCGATCCCCGGACACGCCCGTGGTTCGTCGCTCAGGCGGAAGCCAGTATCTTCAGTCACTATACCCGTCCCTATATGGACTACTTCACTGGCCATCCGACTGTGACACTCTATAAACCTTTGATTTCGCCTGAAGGGAGACTGAAGGGAACGCTCGCTTTCCATCTCGATTTGACGTCTATGGGCTTCACCCTGCGCCAGATGGTGGCGCCCGTTCAGGGGGAATTCTTCGTCGTCGAACGCGACGGCGCCGTTGTGCTGCATCCGGATACCGGCGCGCTGTTCAAACAGTACGTGAGCGAAGCGCTGATGGACAAAATGACCAGCGGCGAAGGCCACCTTTACGACAAGAAAAGCAACGCCTGGTATTACTACTACTCATTTACCAATCCGGACTGGTTTGTCATCTACCGAGTCTCTGGTGAGACGCTCACCGATATCACCCGCCACGAAACGACGATCGTTGGCTGGGGGTTTGCGCTGGCCGCCATCATCATCATCCTCTTCGGCTTATACCTCCGCCATGCCTCGCGTACCGTGCTGATGCACATTATCAATGCCATCAAAACTGGCGATGTTAGCGAGGCGCCGCGCCTGGAAGCGATGCTGAGCCACACGATTCAGTCCAACAAAGAGCGTGAAATGGCGTATGTTCGCCAGGCCACTCACGATGCGCTGACGGGCTGTAAAAACCGCCGCGCGTTCGACAGCGATGTCGCGGAGCTGCTGAATGCCCAGCAGCCTTTCGCGATGGCGCTGGTAGACATTGATAACTTCAAGTCGATTAACGACACGCTGGGCCACCTGACCGGTGATATTGTTCTGCGCAACGTGGCCCGCGAAGGGATCCAGATCATGCAGCCACATCACGTCTCGCTTTACCGGTACGGTGGAGAAGAGTTTGCGGTAATTTTCCAGGCTGAGCAGATGACGTCTGCGCTCTCATTGCTGGAAGCCTGGCGTACCGCAGTTGAAAAACGCGTCTGGCGAGAAGAAAACCTGCGGGTTACGTTCAGCGGCGGTCTTGGGGAGTGGCATTTTGAACCGCTGGAGCAATTTGTCGGAAGCGTTGATAACGCCCTCTACAGCGCCAAACAGCAGGGCAAAAACCGCATTAACCGAACGTCCATCAGCTAATCCTCCCTCTTTCACCCTGCCCGATTCCACGGGCCGGGTACCCGACAATGCAAAATTGTAACCGGTTTCAGAAAATCACCGGTTTCTTTGTGATGCCTGACACACAATCATGGTAAAGCGGTTGTTGAAGCGCTCTGCACGGGATAATTATCAATAAACACATGTAGATCGAGGCTGATTATGAAGAACATTGTTTTATGCTGTGCAGCGGGAATGTCAACCAGCATGCTGGTTCAACGTATGAAAGACGCCGCTCAGAAAAAAGGGGTTGAAGTCACCATTAAAGCCGTTCCGGTTGCGGAGTTTAAAGACAACATCGCGACGGCCGACATCGTATTGCTGGGGCCACAGGTTAAATACGAGCAGGCTAAACTCCAGGCGCAGGCCGACCCGTTGGGTAAAAAGGTCGCGGTGATCGACATGATGGATTACGGCATGATGAAAGGTGATGCCGTACTGGAAAAAGCGCTCAAACTTCTGGAGTCATAATGGAAGACTTAGAAACCACGATTATGGAACTGCTGGTCAACGCGGGCGCGGCGCGCAGTGCAGCCCTGACGGCGTTGCAGATGGCGCGTAAAGGTGATTTTGACGAAGCTGAAAAAGCGATGGAAGAGTCGCGTGAATATGTGAAGCATGCGCACACTATACAGACGCAGCTTATCGGTCTTGATGAGGGGACCGGGAAGCTTCCGGTTAACCTGATCACCGTCCACTCGCAGGATCACCTGATGAACGCCATGGTCATTCAGGATCTGGCGGGCGATATGATTGAGCTTTATCGTCGGATCCCGTTGGTGAATTGAATACATGCAGATGTAAAAAAACCCGCCGAGGCGGGTTTTTTATTTACGGCATCAACGATTACTCGTTGTCGGAACCGCCCAGACCTGCGTTCAGCAGTTCTGCCAGGCTCGCGGATGCATCTTCAGCAGTCACCTGCGGTGCAGCTGGCAGTTCGCCCGCAGCACGACGACGCATACGATCCTGATGGTACGCATAACCGGTACCCGCCGGGATCAGACGACCCACGATGACGTTCTCTTTCAGACCGCGCAGTTCATCACGTTTACCTGCAACAGCGGCTTCGGTCAGGACACGAGTCGTTTCCTGGAACGATGCTGCAGAGATGAAGGACTCGGTTGCCAGAGACGCTTTGGTGATACCCAGCAGATCGCGCGAGAAGGTCGCACCGATTTTGCCGTTCGCTTCCAGTTCGCGGTTAGCGATCTTGACGCGTGAGTATTCAACCTGCTCGCCTTCCAGGAACTCGGAGCTGCCTGCGTTTTCGATGGTTGCTTTACGCAGCATCTGACGAACGATAACTTCGATGTGCTTATCGTTAATCTTAACGCCCTGCAGACGGTAAACGTCCTGTACTTCGTTGGTGATGTAACGCGTTACCGCGTGTACGCCACGAAGACGCAGAATGTCGTGCGGAGCTTCTGGACCATCGGAAACCACGTCACCACGTTCTACACGTTCACCTTCGAACACGTTGAGCTGACGCCACTTAGGAATCATCTCTTCGTACGGTTCGCTGCCATCTACTGGAGTGATAACCAGACGGCGCTTCCCTTTGGTCTCTTTACCGAAGGAGATGATACCGCTGATTTCAGCCAGGATTGCAGGCTCTTTCGGACGACGTGCTTCGAACAGGTCCGCAACGCGTGGCAGACCACCGGTGATGTCCTTGGTACCGCTGGATTCCTGTGGAATACGCGCCAGAGCATCACCCGCACCGATCTGAATGCCATCTTCCAGCTGAACGATCGCTTTACCCGGCAGGAAGTACTGCGCAGGCATGTCGGTACCAGGGATCAGAACGTCGTTACCCTGAGCATCAACGATTTTCAGTGCAGGACGCAGATCTTTACCACCGGTAGTACGTTCAGCAGAATCCAGAACCACCAGAGAAGACAGACCGGTCAGCTCGTCGGTCTGACGAGTAATGGTCTGG
The DNA here is from genome assembly GCF_001059415.1 of Enterobacter sp. 940_PEND. Lineage (NCBI taxonomy): Bacteria > Pseudomonadati > Pseudomonadota > Gammaproteobacteria > Enterobacterales > Enterobacteriaceae > Enterobacter > Enterobacter sp. 940_PEND. The sequence goes on along the minus strand of NZ_JUMS01000016.1, from coordinate 11,371 downwards.
CCGTCGATCATGTCAGTGAAGCGGATGAAACCACTCACTTCGGTGATAACCGGCATGGTGTGTGGATCCCAGTTTGCAACGGTTTCACCGCCGGCAACCTGCTCGCCATCACCTTTCGCCATAACCGCACCGTAAGGCACTTTATAGCTCTCTTTGGTACGACCGAATTCGTCGATCAGCTTCAGCTCGGTGTTACGGGAGGTCACAACCAGCTTGCCAGCGGAGTTAACAACAGACTTCGCGTTGCTGAGCTTGATGCTACCTTTGTTTTTCACCTGGATGCTGGATTCAGCAGCCGCACGAGATGCCGCACCACCGATGTGGAACGTACGCATCGTCAGCTGTGTACCCGGCTCACCGATGGACTGTGCCGCGATAACGCCGATTGCTTCACCTTTGTTGATGATGTGGCCACGCGCCAGGTCACGACCGTAGCAGTGCGCACATACACCAAAGTCGGTGTCACAGGATACAACGGAACGTACTTTCACGGAGTCAACAGAGTTCGCTTCCAGCAGGTCACACCAGTGCTCGTGCAGCAGCGTGTTGCGTGGAACCAGGATGTCTGCAGTACCCGGCTTCAGAATGTCTTCCGCGGTTACACGACCCAGAACGCGATCGCGCAGTGGCTCTTTAACATCACCACCCTCGATAACCGGGGTCATGGTGATACCTTCGAGGGTGCCACAATCGTCTTCGGTCACAACCAGATCCTGCGCAACGTCAACCAGACGACGCGTCAGATAACCGGAGTTCGCTGTTTTCAGTGCGGTATCCGCCAGACCCTTACGAGCACCGTGGGTGGAGATGAAGTACTGGAGTACGTTCAGACCTTCACGGAAGTTCGCGGTGATTGGCGTTTCGATGATGGAGCCATCTGGCTTCGCCATCAGACCACGCATACCTGCCAGCTGACGAATCTGTGCTGCGGAACCACGCGCACCGGAGTCGGCCATCATGTAGATGCTGTTGAAGGAAACCTGCTGCTCTTCTACGCCGTCACGGTTAATCACGGTTTCGGTCTGCAGGTTATCCATCATCGCCTTGGATACACGATCGTTCGCTGCAGCCCAGATATCGATAACTTTGTTATAGCGTTCGCCCGCGGTAACCAGACCGGACTGGAACTGCTCCTGGATCTCAGCAACTTCGGCTTCCGCTTCAGAGATGATCTCGTGTTTCTTCTCTGGGATGACCATGTCATCGATACCAACAGATGCACCTGAACGCGCTGCATAAGCAAAGCCGGTATACATTGTCTGGTCAGCGAAGATAACGGTCGGCTTCAGACCCAGAATGCGGTAACAGGTGTTCAGCATTTTGGAGATCGCTTTCTTACCCAGCGCCTGGTTGACGATGGAGAAAGGCAGACCTTTCGGTACGATCATCCACAGAATGGCACGGCCAACGGTCGTGTCTTTCAGGCTGGTTTTCGCAACGAATTCGCCGTTTTCATCTTTTTCGTATTCGGTGATACGCACTTTAACGCGCGCATGCAGAGAGGCCAGGCCAGCGCGATAAATACGCTCAGCTTCTTTCGGGCCAGTCAGCACCATGCCTTCGCCTTTGGCGTTAACACAGTCACGGGTCATGTAGTACAGACCCAATACAACGTCCTGAGAAGGAACGATAATTGGTTCACCGTTCGCTGGGGACAGGATGTTGTTAGTAGACATCATCAGCGCACGCGCTTCGAGCTGGGCTTCCAGCGTCAGCGGTACGTGAACAGCCATCTGGTCACCATCGAAGTCGGCGTTATATGCCGCACATACCAGCGGGTGCAGCTGGATAGCTTTACCTTCGATCAGGACTGGCTCAAATGCCTGGATACCCAGACGGTGCAGTGTTGGTGCACGGTTCAGCAGTACCGGGTGTTCGCGGATAACTTCGTCCAGGATATCCCAAACGACAGCTTCTTCACGCTCAACCATTTTCTTAGCGGCTTTGATGGTGGTGGCGAGGCCACGCAGTTCCAGCTTGCCGTAGATGAACGGTTTGAACAGCTCCAGTGCCATTTTCTTCGGCAGACCGCACTGATGCAGACGCAGGTATGGACCTACGGTGATTACAGAACGACCGGAGTAGTCAACACGCTTACCGAGCAGGTTCTGACGGAAACGACCCTGTTTACCTTTGATCATGTCGGCCAAAGATTTCAGAGGACGCTTGTTAGAACCGGTGATCGCACGACCGCGACGACCGTTATCCAGCAGGGCATCTACCGCTTCCTGCAGCATACGTTTTTCGTTGCGTACGATGATGTCCGGCGCAGCCAGATCCAGCAGACGTTTCAGACGGTTGTTACGGTTGATAACGCGACGATACAGATCGTTCAGATCGGACGTTGCGAAACGACCACCATCCAGCGGAACCAGTGGACGCAGATCTGGCGGCAGAACCGGCAGAACGGTCAGGATCATCCACTCTGGTTTGTTACCAGACTGAACGAACGCTTCCAGCAGTTTGATACGCTTGGTCAGCTTTTTACGTTTGGTTTCGGAGTTGGTTTCGTTCAGCTCTTCACGCAGCTGCTCGCACTCTTGCTCCAGATCCATGCTCTTCAGCAGGGCCTGAATAGCTTCCGCACCCATCTTCGCATCGAATTCGTCACCGAACTCTTCCAGCGCGTCCAGATACTGCTCTTCAGTCAGGATCTGATGACGTTCCAGGTTCGTCATCCCGCCTTCGATAACCACATAAGATTCGAAGTACAGAACGCGTTCGATATCGCGCAGCGGCATATCCAGCAGCAGACCGATACGGGACGGCAGAGATTTCAGGAACCAGATGTGAGCGGTCGGAGACGCCAGCTCGATGTGGCCCATGCGCTCACGACGCACTTTGGTCTGGGTCACTTCAACGCCGCACTTCTCACAGATCACACCACGGTGTTTCAGGCGCTTGTACTTACCGCACAGGCACTCGTAATCTTTTACTGGCCCGAAAATACGCGCACAGAAAAGGCCGTCACGCTCAGGTTTGAACGTACGGTAGTTGATGGTTTCCGGCTTTTTAACTTCACCGAATGACCATGAACGGATCATGTCTGGCGAAGCCAGAGCAATTTTGATCGCATCAAACTCTTCGGTTTTAGTCTGCGCTTTCAGAAACTTTAATAAATCTTTCACGGATTTGCTCCCGTCGGAGTTAGCACAATCTGGTGCCGGGGGTTAACCCGGCACCAGTGACCTGTTTGAGCGAGAATTACTCGTCTTCCAGTTCGATGTTGATACCCAGCGAACGAATCTCTTTCAACAGTACGTTGAAGGATTCTGGCATGCCCGGTTCCATCTGATGGTTGCCGTCCACGATGTTTTTATACATCTTGGTACGACCGTTCACGTCATCAGACTTAACGGTGAGCATTTCCTGCAGGGTGTATGCCGCGCCGTATGCTTCCAGCGCCCACACTTCCATCTCCCCGAAGCGCTGACCACCGAACTGTGCCTTACCACCCAGCGGCTGCTGAGTAACCAGGCTGTAAGAACCGGTAGAACGAGCGTGCATCTTGTCGTCGACCAGGTGGTTCAGTTTCAGCATGTACATGTAACCTACGGTTACCGGACGCTCGAACTGTTCACCGGTACGGCCGTCAAACAGCGTAATCTGACCAGACGTTGGCAGACCACCCAGTTGCAGCAGCTCTTTAATTTCAGCTTCTTTCGCACCATCGAAGACCGGCGTTGCGATTGGCATACCTTTTTTCAGGTTCTCAGCCAGGCGCATCACTTCTTCATCACTGAAGGTATTCAGGTCGACTTTCTGACGAACGTCGGTACCCAGATCGTAGGCACGCTGGATGAATTCGCGCAGTTTCGCGACTTCTTCCTGCTGCTTCAGCATGGCGTTAATCTTGTCGCCGATACCTTTCGCAGCCATACCCAGGTGAGTTTCCAGGATCTGACCGATGTTCATACGAGACGGTACGCCCAGCGGGTTCAGTACGATATCTACCGGCGTACCGTTAGCATCGTGCGGCATATCTTCGATCGGGTTGATCTTAGAGATAACACCCTTGTTACCGTGACGACCTGCCATCTTATCACCAGGCTGGATCTGACGTTTAACGGCCAGATACACCTTAACAATCTTCAGCACGCCTGGTGCCAGATCGTCGCCCTGAGTGATTTTGCGGCGTTTCGCTTCGAGTTTTTTCTCGAACTCGTGTTTCAGTTCGTCATACTGCTCAGCCAGCTGTTCCAGCTGATTTTGTTTCTCTTCGTCGGTCAGGCCCAGTTCCAGCCAGCGATCGCGTGGCAGTTTGTCGAGCTTCTCAGCTTCAACGCCACCGGCAACCAGCACCGCATAGATACGGCTGAACAGACCCGCTTCGAGGATCTGCAGTTCTTCAGACAGGTCTTTCTTAGCCTGTTTGAGCTGCATCTCTTCGATTTCCAGCGCACGCTTATCTTTTTCAACGCCGTCACGGGTGAAGACCTGAACGTCGATAACCGTACCGGAAACACCGTTTGGTACGCGCAGAGAAGAGTCCTTAACGTCAGACGCTTTCTCACCGAAGATTGCACGCAGCAGTTTCTCTTCTGGCGTCAGCTGGGTTTCACCTTTAGGCGTAACCTTACCAACCAGAATGTCGCCGCCGGTCACTTCAGCACCGATGTAAACGATACCGGATTCATCCAGTTTGGAGAGCGCAGCTTCACCCACGTTAGGGATGTCAGCGGTGATCTCTTCTGGCCCCAGCTTGGTGTCACGGGACACACATGCCAGCTCCTGAATATGGATGGTGGTGAAACGATCTTCCTGAACCACACGCTCGGAGACGAGGATGGAGTCTTCGAAGTTATAACCATTCCACGGCATGAACGCTACGCGCATGTTCTGACCAAGCGCCAGTTCACCGAGGTCGGTGGACGGACCGTCTGCCAGCACGTCGCCGCGCTCAACTGGCTCACCCAGAGATACGCAAGGCATCTGGTTGATGCAGGTGTTCTGGTTAGAACGGGTGTATTTGGTCAGGTTATAAATGTCGATACCTGCTTCGCCCGGATACATCTCGTCTTCGTTAACTTTGATAACGATACGGGATGCATCGACGTACTGAACAGTACCGCCACGTTTAGCAACTGCAGTAACACCGGAGTCAACGGCAACAGCACGTTCCATACCGGTACCAACCAGCGGCTTATCAGCGCGCAGAGTTGGAACGGCCTGACGTTGCATGTTCGCACCCATCAATGCACGGTTGGCGTCATCGTGTTCCAGGAACGGGATCAGGGACGCACCGACGGATACCACCTGCTGGGTGGATACGTCCATGTAGTCAACCTGGTCGCGGCTGAACAAGCTGGATTCGCCTTTGCTACGGCAGGTAACCAGATCTTCTACAAAGTGGCCTTCGTCATCCAGGTTGGAGTTCGCCTGAGCGATAACGTAGTTGCCTTCTTCGATAGCAGACAGGTAGTGAATTTCGTCGGTTACAACACCGTCGGTCACTTTACGGTACGGGGTCTCGAGGAAACCGTATTCGTTAGTCTGTGCGTACACGGACAGGGAGTTGATCAGACCGATGTTTGGACCTTCAGGCGTTTCGATTGGACATACGCGACCGTAGTGCGTCGGGTGTACGTCTCGAACTTCAAAGCCTGCGCGTTCACGGGTCAGACCGCCTGGGCCGAGTGCAGAGATACGACGTTTGTGCGTAATCTCAGACAGCGGGTTGTTCTGGTCCATGAACTGAGACAGCTGGCTTGAACCGAAGAACTCTTTCACTGCTGCAGAAATCGGCTTGGCGTTGATCATATCCTGAGGCATCAGGGTATCCAGATCGCCGAGAGACAGACGCTCTTTCACCGCACGTTCTACACGTACCAGGCCAACGCGGAATTGGTTTTCCGCCATTTCGCCTACGGAACGGATACGACGGTTGCCGAGGTGGTCAATATCGTCCACTTCGCCTTTACCGTTACGGATATCGATGAGCTTCTTCATCACTTCGATGATGTCGTCTTTGCTCAGGATACCGGAACCTTCGATTTCGTCGCGCAGCAGAGAACGGTTGAACTTCATGCGACCAACCGCGGACAGATCGTAGCGGTCTTCGGAGAAGAACAGGTTCTCGAACAGGCTTTCCGCCGCTTCGCGAGTTGGTGGCTCACCAGGGCGCATCATGCGGTAGATTTCTACCAGCGCGCTCAGACGATCGGTGGTTGGGTCGACGCGAATAGTCTCAGAGATATACGCGCCGTGGTCCAGATCGTTGGTGAACAGCGTTTCGATACGTTTGTGACCAGATTGGCTCAGCTTAGCCAGCAGATCCAGGCTCAGCTCCATGTTCGCTGGGCAGATCAGCTCACCCGTTGACTCGTCAACGTAATCTTTCGCGGCTACTTTTCCTGCAATGTACTCAACCGGAACTTCGATGAGTTTGATATCATCTTTTTCCAGCTGGCGGATGTGGCGCGCGGTGATACGGCGACCTTTTTCCACATACACTTTGCCGTCGGCTTCGATGTCGAACGACGCGGTCTCGCCACGCAGACGTTCCGGCACCAGCTCCATCTGCAGCTTGTTGTCGCGGATTTCAAAGATCACTTTCTCAAAGAACAGGTCCAGGATCTGTTCAGTGGTGTATTGCAGCGCACGCAGAATGATGGTTGCAGGCAGCTTACGACGGCGGTCGATACGGACAAAAAGGTTGTCTTTCGGATCGAACTCGAAGTCCAGCCATGAACCACGGTAAGGAATGATGCGTGCGTTATACAGTACTTTACCGGAAGAGTGTGTTTTACCTTTATCGCTGTCGAAGAAGACGCCCGGGCTACGGTGCAGCTGGGAAACGATAACACGCTCAGTACCGTTGATTACGAAAGTACCGTTGTCTGTCATGAGTGGAATTTCACCCATGTAGACTTCTTGTTCTTTAATGTCTTTTACGGTGCCTTCCGGCGCTTCGCGCTCGTAGATCACCAGACGCAGTTTTACGCGCAGCGGTGCGGAATAGGTCACGCCACGGATCTGACATTCCTGAACGTCAAACACCGGTTCGCCAAGGCGGTAGCTGACGTACTGCAGCTCGGAGTTACCGCTGTAGCTCTGAATCGGGAACACGGAGCGGAAGGCTGCTTCCAGACCGTACTGCCCTTCAGGATCTTGCTCGATAAACTTCTGGAACGAGTCAAGCTGGATAGAAAGGAGATATGGAATGTCCAGAACTTGTGGACGTTTACCAAAATCCTTACGAATACGTTTTTTCTCGGTATAGGAGTAAACCATAGGGTTCCTCAGCTCGCTGACAAGTCGACCCATCTGTCCGACGAAGGGACAGTTTGTGCAACACCATTTTGTGGACCGGAAAATTGAATACTTTCCGCAATACCTGTTGCTATCACGCTTAAATCATTTCGTCGCGATTTACACAGAGCGAGCACCCTGTCGCAATATATTAAGTCGTCGATAGAAACATGCATTGTCAGGACAATCAGCAGTCAAACAGTGTGAAATGCTACTGATGCCTTACAGCGCAAAAAGGCTGGTGACTAAAAAGTCACCAGCCATCAGCCTAATTACTTAGGCTGCAACCAGAAAAGTTGGCTTATTTAACTTCAACTTCAGCGCCAGCTTCTTCCAGAGATTTTTTCAGTGCTTCTGCGTCGTCTTTGCTCACGCCTTCTTTCAGCGCAGCTGGAGCAGATTCTACCAGGTCTTTAGCTTCTTTCAGACCCAGGCCAGTTGCGCCACGTACTGCTTTGATAACAGCAACTTTGTTAGCGCCAGCAGCTTTCAGAATTACGTCGAATTCAGTTTTTTCTTCAGCAGCTTCAGCCGGGCCCGCAGCTACAGCTACAGCAGCAGCAGCAGAAACACCGAATTTTTCTTCCATTGCAGAAACCAGCTCTACAACGTCCATTACGGACATAGCTGCTACTGCTTCAATGATTTGATCTTTAGTGATAGACATTTAAATTGTTCCTGAAAATCAGAATAAGTTTATACGTAAGCAAATGCTTTATAAAGATAACTGCGATTAAGCAGCTTCTTTCGCATCGCGTACAGCAGCCAGAGTGCGAACCAGTTTGCCAGCCGCAGCTTCTTTCATGGTTGCCATCAGGCGTGCAATTGCTTCTTCGTAGGTCGGCAGGGTTGCCAGGCGATCGATTTGCGATGCCGGGATCAACTCACCTTCAAAGGCTGCAGCTTTGACCTCAAATTTTGCATTCGCTTTCGCGAACTCTTTGAACAGACGAGCAGCAGCGCCCGGGTGTTCCATAGAGTATGCAATCAGGGTCGGACCAACAAACGTGTCTTTCAGGCACTCGAACTGAGTACCTTCAACTACGCGGCGCAGCAGGGTGTTACGAACAACACGCATGTATACGCCAGCTTCACGACCTGCTTTACGCAGTTCAGTCATTTTGTCTACAGTAACGCCACGGGAATCCGCAACTACTGCAGACAGCGCGCCTTTGGCTACTTCGCTGACTTCAGCAACAATCGCTTGTTTGTCTTGAAGATTTAAAGCCATTAGCTTTGCTCCTGGATGTTTGCCGGAACTCATGTTCCGGAACTCACTTCACTCTCCCCAACGGAAAGAGCGTCTTAATACGGTGAGCAGAAACAAGCCAGAGTATCCAAAAATAATCTTAGCGTTCTGTCACCGTCTACGCAGGGGATTAAGTCTCTTGCGAAACACCTGCGGTCTTCGACGGAGGCCTGGATTAGGCCAGGCTCCAACGAACAAATCTTTTAGCCGCTAACTTTCGTTAGCAAACGTGGGGGTAAGATTGTAGACAAAATCACCGCCCACGTAAAGGCATTAGTTTGCAGCAGCGCTCAGGCCAGCCTGGTCAACTGCAACACCTGCACCCATGGTGGTGGAGATGCTAACTTTCTTGATGTACACGCCTTTCGCCTGAGTTGGTTTTGCTTTTTTCAGCGCAACCAGCAGAGCTTCCAGGTTTTCTTTCAGTTTGTCAGCGTCAAAGTCCACTTTACCGATGGTGGTGTGGATGATGCCGTTTTTGTCGTTACGATAACGAACCTGACCTGCTTTAGCGTTCTTAACCGCTTCAGCAACGTTAGGAGTTACAGTACCCACTTTCGGGTTTGGCATCAGGCCGCGTGGACCCAGAACCTGGCCCAGCTGGCCAACAACGCGCATTGCATCTGGAGAAGCAATAACAACGTCAAAGTTCATTTCGCCTTTCTTGATCTGATCAGCCAGATCTTCCATACCTACCAGTTCAGCGCCGGCAGCTTTAGCAGCTTCAGCGTTTGCACCCTGAGCAAATACAGCTACGCGAACGGAACGGCCAGTACCGTGTGGCAGTACAGTTGCGCCACGAACGTTCTGATCGGATTTACGCGCGTCGATGCCGAGGTTAACGGCAACGTCAACGCTTTCAACGAACTTAGCAGTTGCCAGTTCTTTCAGCAGAGCGATAGCTTCGTTGATGTCGTACTGTTTGGTCGCATCAACTTTGTCACGGATCACGGACATGCGCTTGGTCAGTTTAGCCATTTCTTAGTCCTCCACTACCAGGCCCATGGAACGTGCAGTACCTTCGATTGAGCGAGTCATCGCTTCAATGTCGGCACCAGTCATGTCGGCAGCTTTGGTCTGCGCGATTTCCTGCAGCTGAGCGCGGGAAATTTTACCCACTTTGTCTTTGTTCGGTTTACCGGAACCAGACTTGATACCAGCCGCTTTCTTCAGCAGAACAGCTGCTGGAGGGGTTTTGGTAACGAAAGTGAAAGAACGGTCAGCGTAAACAGTGATTACGACTGGGATTGGCAGACCTTTTTCCAGGGATTCGGTTTTGGCGTTGAACGCTTTACAGAATTCCATGATGTTCACACCCTGCTGACCCAGAGCTGGACCAACTGGTGGACTTGGGTTCGCCATACCAGCTGCAACCTGCAGCTTGACGTAGGCTTGTACTTTCTTAGCCATTCTAAAATCCTCTGATTGGGTGATAGCGCCTCAGGGAGGCTCCCCGTGAATAAAATTCGTTTTACGGGCCGGGCCCATAAAAACAAAAGGCGCGAAATTGTATTCCAATCTCGCGCCCTGTGCAACGATTAAATCGCCGCTTTTTTGATCGCTGCTTAGGCTTTTTCGACCTGCGCAAAGTCCAGTTCTACCGGGGTCGCACGACCGAAGATAGAAACGGAAACTTTCAGGCGGGACTTCTCGTAGTCCACTTCTTCAACCACACCGTTAAAGTCAGCAAACGGACCGTCGCTAACACGAACCATTTCACCCGGTTCAAACAGCGTTTTCGGACGCGGCTTATCACCCACCTGCTGCAGGCGGTTCATAATCGCATCAACTTCTTTGTCGCTGATTGGCGCCGGACGGTCAGACGTGCCGCCGATAAAGCCCATCACGCGCGGTACGCTGCGCACCAGGTGCCAGCTCGCGTCGTTCATCACCATCTGAACCAGCACGTAACCCGGGAAGAATTTACGCTCGCTTTTGCGACGTTGGCCGCCACGGATCTCAACCACTTCTTCGGTCGGAACCATAACTTCGCCAAATAACTCTTCCATGTTGTGTAATTTGATATGCTCACGCAGCGACGTTGCTACGCGGCCTTCAAAACCGGAAAACGCCTGAACGACGTACCAACGCTTTTTAGGGGCTTCAGACATCTTAGAACCTCAGGCCAGTAATAAAGGAAACCAGGCGAACCAGAATACCATCCAGTCCCCACAGGATCAGTGACATTACCGCAGTCACTGCAGCCACGATCAGCGTGGTGTGCAATGTTTCCTGGCGAGTCGGCCAAATGACTTTGCGGACTTCGGTACGTGCTTCGCGAGCGAAAGCAACGGTTGCTTTACCTTTAGTCGTCAACAGCGCGACACCGCCCGCTGCAGCAATCAGAATCACCACTGCCAGCGCGCGGAGCGGCAGCATCATGTCACGATAAAGATAGTTGCCAACGATTGCCACAATCAGCAGCACGGCAACAGCGACCCACTTCATCGCTTCCAGGCCGCGCCCGCTCCCTTGAGCTTCGGTATTCGCACTCATAAACCAACCTGTCAGAAGAATTCTACAAATAATTTCACCCCGCGATTGCGAGGCGAGCCAAATCGAAATAATCCCTTTATGGATTATACGCTCTCTGCAGAGCCTGTCTCAGCAATGATTATGACAAAAATAATCACTGATGAGCCAGGTTCTGATGTGAAAGCGTGCAAAAAGGGCATCAAATGATGCCCTTTTCATGCGCATTGCGTCAAATGTTATCAGCGATTAGCCGAGAACTTTAGCAACCACGCCCGCGCCAACGGTACGGCCACCTTCACGGATTGCGAAACGCAGACCGTCGTCCATCGCGATTGGGTGGATCAGAGTCACAACCATCTTGATGTTGTCGCCTGGCATTACCATCTCAACGCCTTC